>JAGHCG010000010.1 GCA_021160565.1 bacterium
AAGTTCCAGGGTCATAAAATGGTATCCACGTTATTGCCTGTGCTCTTCTTGAATAAAAAGCAGATAATAATTTCTCAATTACATATTCAATCTGATTAACTGACCTTTTCTTTTCCTGTGGTAAATGGTAGTTAAACAATCTATCGTGATAAGTATATGTCCACTTCCCTTCTTCAGGATTTATCCACTCATCATGCACTCCTTCAACCACTTCCTGTCTGTATTTCTCAAGGTCTTCCATTCCACCAGGAAATCCAAGATGAATTCTCGGTTCAGAAAAAGGATTTTTTACCACCATTATCATTGTTGCATCTTTACTGGGAGGTTCGCCTTTTTTATCATACTCAGTTTTAATTTCAATTCCCTTTTCCCACAGAATAAGCAAACTTTTTTCCCAGACCTCAGCAATTGTCTCCCCTTCAACTTTTAAAACCGGTATTATTTTTTTCTTCTCCTTAATGGCATTTCTTCCCAGGAATATGTGTTAATCACATCATTTTTTGTAAGCCATCCTCTTCTTGCAATTCCTATTCCAAAAGAAATATATTTTAACATTCCTATATTATGAGCATCAGTACCAAGAGCAAAAATTACACCCTGTGTTTTTGCTTTAAGAATATTCACATCATTTAAATCAAGTCTATCTGGATAACAGTTTATCTCAAGAATAACTCCTTTTTTTGCCGCATATTCAATTATTTCCTCTATATCAACATCATACCCTTCTCTTCCCGTTAAAAGTCTTCCAGTTGGATGGGCAATGATATCAACATATGGATTATCCATTGCTTTTTTTATTCTTTCAGTAACATCTTTTTTAAATCCCTGATGAATAGCACCTATCACAAAATCAAGTTCCTCAAGTACCTTATCTGAATAATCAAGGGAACCATCTGCAAGAATATCCACTTCTGCTCCTTTCAAAATCTTTATTCCCTTTATTTTTTCATTCAATTTATCAATTTCTTCATTCCTTCTTTTCAATTCATCTTCATCAAGTCCACCTGCTATTTTTGAAGTTTTTGAGTGGTCGCATATTCCTATATATTCATACCCCATTTCTTTTGCCGCAATAGCAATTTTTTCAATCTCATCAATTCCATCTGAGTATTTTGAGTGTACATGCATATCCCCTTTTATATCCTTCATTTCAATCAATTCTGGCAATTTTTTCTCCATTGCTGCTTCAATTTCCCCCCTATCCTCTCTCAATTCAGGAGGAATCCATTCCATTCCAAGCACTTCATAAACTTCCTCTTCTGTCTTTCCTGCTATTTTCTTACTTCCTTTAAAAACTCCATATTCACTTATTTTCAATCCCTTATCTTTTGCAATTCCTCTCAACTTTATATTGTGGGATTTTGAACCAGTAAAGTACTGTAATGCCGCTCCAAAACAATCTTCTTCAATAACTCTCAAATCCACCTGTAAATTTTTCTCTTTTACAATCACAGATGCTTTTGTCTCTCCCTTGGCAAGAACATCTTTAACGAGTGGATGGGAAACAAATTTTTCAATAATTTCTGAATGATTTTTACCAGTTGCAAGAATATCAATATCTCCAACTGTTTCCTTCATTCTTCTTAACGAACCTGCAGGCTCAATTTTTTTAGCAACTTTTTTCAATTCACCAATTATTTCTTCAACAATTGGAAGAGCAGTCCCTATGGGTATTCGAGAAGTTCCTTGTTTATAAAGTTCAATTCCCTTCTTTATATTCTCAACTTTCTTTTCTCCCATTCCAGGAAGTTGAGCAAGTTTCCCATTGTTTATCACATCTTCCAGTTCGCTTAAACTTCTCACATTCAATTTTGTATAGGCAAGATGAAGAGTTTTGGGCCCAAGATTTGGAACATTAAGAAGTTGAAGGAGTTCAGAAGGGATGCCAGAAATTGCCTCCTCATACTTTTTCATCTTGCCAGTTTTAAGATACTCCTCTATCTTCTCAGCCATACCTTTACCTATTCCGGGAATATTTTCGAGTTTTCCATTTTTCCATACTTCCTCCACATCCTCAGGATATTCTCTTAAAATTCTTGCTGCTTTTCTGTACGCATTTATTCTGAAAGTATTCTCCCCTTTAAATTCAAGGGCATCTGCTATTTTATCAAAAATATCTGCAATTTCAGTATTTTTGCTCATTTTTTCCCAACTGGACAGATATAAAAAACATTTTCTTTTATTCCAAGAACTTTTCTCACACCTTCGTCATCAAATGCTCCAATCATGACTGTTCCAAGACCAAGCGCTTCAGATTGAAGATGGATATTCTGTCCGCAATGTCCCACTTCCATAAAAACATATCTTATTCCTCTTTCTCCATACCTTGTCGTTGTTCTTTCAAAAATACCGCTGATTACAATACTTACAGGGGCTTCCACTACCATTGTTTGATTTAGGCAAACTGATGAAAGTTTTCTCCTCAAATCTCCTTTTTTAACCTCAACAAGAGAATGGTTTTCAATAACATAATGATAAAGTCCTGGTTCAATCCCTTCCACATTGCCTACCACAATATATATTTCCAGAGGATATGTGGCACCCGCTGAAGGAGAAGTTCTTCCACCCCATTCAGAAGTTTTACCATCACAGGCCCATAAAAGTTGAGAAATTTCCTGAAGAGTGAGTGGTTCATCTTTATAATTTCTAACTGACCTTCTTGCCGTAAGAGTTTCTTCCAGAGTGATTTTTCCTTTTTTCAATACAGGTGGTAATTTAATTTCTCTCATTTTTTCTTTTTCCATTCATATAATATTTTATCCTCCTTTTCTATAAAAGCCAACCTTTCTTCCCTCGCTTCTTTCTAACCTACGCGGTTAGAAAAAGAGGGTTTCATAACACAAATAATTTCAATAACTTAAAGAGGCGGATTTTTCTAACCTACGCGGTTAGAAAGGGGATTACTGAAGAATGATATTAAGTAAACTTTCAGCATCTTTTTCACTTATATAATCCACCATCTGCAAAAGTTCTTCCTCAGAAAAAGGCAAGGTTGAATAAAAAACAGTATATCCAGAAGTTTTTGCAAGTTTTGTTTCAATTTTTTCTCCAGAATGGAATTTAATGTAAAAAGCAAATGCAATTATAATCAGTGAAGCAAAAACTATTACTGGTTTAAGATAAAATTTTCTTC
>JAGHCG010000007.1 GCA_021160565.1 bacterium
GGTTTTGTAAGGGAACACGGATTACTTTTTGTAAAGGTAAACTTGATAATGCAACGTTAGAAAAAGGACAGAAGATTCAGGGAATTAAATTTAAAAAGGGAAATTGGGTTACTTTTTATGAATCAGGAAAGATTAAACGTATTCCTTCATTATCAGAAGAAACAGAAATACAGGGGATAAAATTTCCAAAAGGGACACAGATTAGATTTTATGAATCAGGAAAAATTTCTTATGCAACATTAACGGGAGATACGGAGATAGATGGGATAAAATGTGCAAAAGGGGTAGGAATAGATTTTTATGAATCTGGGAAACTTTTTATTGCACAATTAGCAGAAGACCAAGAGATACAGGGGATAAGGTTTTCCAAACGAACTTATTTTAATTTTTACAAATCAGGGGAAGTTCGAGATGCGAAATTGGGAGATGATCAAGAGATACAAGGGATAAAATTTAAAAAAGACACATGGGTAAATTTTTATAAATCAGGGAAACTTCAACAGGGAATATTAGCAGAAGACCAGGAAATACAGGGAATTAAATTAAAAGGTGGAACAAGGGTATATTTTTTTGAAAATGGGAAACTTAGTTCGGGGACATTAGCAGAAGATACAGAAATACAAGAGATAAAATTTTGTAAGGGGACATGGATTTCTTTTAATAAATCTGGGAAACTTAGAAAAGCAACTTTAGCAGAGGACCAGGAGATAAAGGGAAAGAAATATTATAAAGGGGATTGGATAACTCTGGATGAAAAAGGGAGCGTAACAGAGGTAGAGAGAAAATTAAAAGAAGATACAGAGATAGATGGGATAAAATTTAAAAAAGGGAGTGTTCGTTTTTACAAATCAGGGAAGATTAGATCAGCCACATTAGCAGAAGACCAGGAGATACAGGGGATAAAATTTAAAAAAGGAACATGGGTAAGTTTTTATGAATCAGGGAAACTGCAACAGGGAATATTAGCAGAAGATACAGTGATAGATGGGATAAAATGTGCAAAAGGTAAAGGTGTTGAATTTTATGAATCAGGAAAACTTAAAGGGGCTTATCTTTCAGAAGATCAAGAGATTCAGGGAATAAGATACGATAAAGGTACAGCAGTTGCTTTTTATGAATCAGGGAAAATTATGGGATATTCTCTTTCTCAGGACCAAGAAATTCAGGGGATGGAACTTGTTAAAGGTAGTTATATTGCGTTTTATGAATCAGGAAAACTTAAAGCGGCTTATCTTCCGGAAGACCAAGAGATTCAAGGAATAAAATGTGCTACACGTAGGGGTGTTTGGTTTTACGAATCAGGAAGACTTAACGCGGCTTGGCTTTCAGAAGATCAAGAAATTCAGGGAATTAAATGTGCTAAAGGTGCACACGTTCGGTTTTATGAATCAGGAAAACTCAAGCAATGTCGCCTTTCACAGGATCAGGAGATTCAAGGGATAAAATTTAATTGGGGATGTAGTGTTTGGTTTTACGAATCAGGAAAACTTAAGAAAGTTTTTCTTACCCAAGATTGCAAAATTCAAGGAGTTAAATATAAAGAAGGAAATATGGTTTATTTTAATGAAAAAGGAGAGGTTACAAAAAATAGAAGCCTAAAATAAATTCATTAGATTTGGTTCATTCGTATTTAGTGTGGAGTAATTTTCATAAGTTATTGAGATATAAAAAGATAGAGAAAATTGGAAGTTACCAATAAAAAATATTAATTATTTCAGGTAAAATGGATATTGTGGACTTTTAAATCCAAGGTTAAATACTTAAAATGCAACTTAAGAAAAACCCTAAAAATCAACGAGAGCTTTATGCTACTTAATAACTTCCTGGAGGGATGTCTTCCTTCTTTCTTAATTCAACAGATATTTTTTGGTCTGGAATCTTAATACTCTTGCCATTTCTTTCAATGTAAGTATCTCCCAGATGGCCTAACCTTCCATTTTGCTGGAACTCTGCTATACCCTTGATTAAACCAGGAAGTTCTTTAAGCCATCTTTCTCCACACATCCCTACTCCGACGAATGCATCAATTACATCTCCTTCCTTTATTCCTGCTTTTTCAGCTGGACTTTGAGAATAAACCTTGGTTACAACAAGAGCACCAGGTTGTCTGATTATTGAACCATTTTTTGTCCATTCTACATCAGCAATCTTTACCTTAATTCCAAACCAAGGATAGAGTTTCGAGAGTCTATATTTCGGTAGATGAAACACTCCTCTCTGAGCATTATTTAAGATTCTTGAGTAAAATGTTGAACCAAAGATTCCTGAGTAAATTTTTGAACCAGCTGATGAACAATTGGCTGCTGTTGCCGCGATAGGATTTTCAAAGATGGGTAGATCCCAATACCAAGGATACTTTTCTCCCCAAACTGTTGTTTTTTTTGAAAGATCTGGAGAATAAAAACCATTTGAGCTAAAACCAAATTTTCCTAAACTTAACTGCCCATGTCCACGATGTCTAGGAAGACCAGTAAAATTTATGCGTGCTCCAGGAGGAATTGGTTTAGTCTTATGCCCTCTACTCTTATTCCCTATTATCCAATAACTAGTTGTTTCTGAAAGTCTTCTCACAAATTCCTTAAAAGAATAACCCCAAAGTTTAGCCGCCTTTCTGATTTCTTTTTCCTTTACCTTTAAAAAACCATAAAAGTAACAATCTGCTACCCAACCACCACAACAATAAGGTCCTCCCTTTCTAACAACTTGTGTATAATAATGACTCCCATTGAATAGATTAAAATCTACATCATCATAGTGGAAAAATTGTTTCAGTTCTGGTCGACTTATTATCTGCCGAGCGCTTTCTCGAAAACCTTTTTTTTCAGAGCCCTCAGGAATTGTAGGGTCATTTGCCATTGCAACAATCTTTGCCAATGCCCACTTGCATGCTTCTAAACAAATTTGTTTTCTCTCATCATTACTTACAATAAAGAGTTTGTCTGTCTTAAAAACAAGATATGCTTCCTCTTTGCTAAGTCCGCCACTCCTCAATGCCCCTTCTACTTCATAGCGCAAGACTTTTGATCTATTTGCCTGCTCGCTAGGGTCTATATCGTAGACATCAGAAAAAACTGGCCCAACTATTGTTCCAAAACTAATCACTACTGCTATCAGAAAAGCTTTTACTCCTTTCATTTTATATCTCCTTAGTTTATTTCTTTAATTTTCAAAGAATTCTATTAAGAACATTTTAGCAAGCATATTAGAATTTGCCAAATTTTGTGAAGTACTATGGAGGTTGTGGAACATTGTGATATTTAATCCTCTGTAGTTTAAAAATTCAGAAATTGATAATATAAATGTAGAATGGAGTTAACTTAGAGAGGTTA
>JAGHCG010000239.1 GCA_021160565.1 bacterium
GGAGAAGATTAAGAAGATTATAAAAGAAGCAATTGAAACCTCTGAATGGAAAGAAAAACTTAAAGATATAAAAATAGAGGTATTTCCTGCAAAAGAAGAAAAATTTGGAGATTTTTCAACCAATATTGCTTTCAAATTAACTGAAAAAGGGGAAAATCCCTCTGAAACTGCTGAAAAACTGAAAGAGAAAATTTCCTCTTCAACTGACCTTTTTAAAAATATTGAAGTGAAAAATGGTTTTATAAATTTTTTCATCAACGATGATTTTTACAGGAATTTTCTTAAAAAACTGATCGAAGGGAAAGAAGATTTATCCTTAAATACAGGAGAAGGAAAAAAAATACTTCTTGAATTTGTCAGTGCTAATCCAACCGGTCCACTGACAATTGCTCACGGAAGACAGGCAGCCTATGGTGAAGCACTTGCCAGAATTCTGAAATTTGCCGGATACAGGGTAATAAAAGAGTACTACATAAATGATGGTGGAAAACAGATGAAATTACTTGGAGAATCTTTGAAAGCAAGATACTATCAAATAAAAGGAAAAGATTATCCAGTTCCAGAAGAAGGGTATTTTGGAGAGTATTTAATTGAACTTGCAAAAAAGATAAAGGAAGAACCCGAAAATGATGAATTCTTCACTGAATTCGCATATAAAAATCTTCTTGGAGAGATTAAAAAGGACCTTTCTGATTTTGGAGTGAGTTTTGACAGATGGGTAAGAGAGAGTGATTTTGTGAAAAAAGGAGAGGTTGAAAAAGTTATAGAGATTCTTAAAGAAAAAGGATACCTTTACTTTAAAGATGGAAGTTGGTGGTTTAAAAGTACAGAATTTGGAGATGATAAGGATAGAGTTGTTATAAAAAGTGATGGTTCCTACACATATCTTGCCACTGATATTGCTTACCATAAAAATAAAATAGACAGGGGATATGACATTCTCATAAACATAGTTGGACCTGACCATCACGGATACATTCCAAGAATAAAAGCTGCTGTTCAGTCTCTGGGATTTAATCCTGAAAATCTGAAATTTATAATTGTTCAACTCACAACTCTTTACAGAGGGAAGGAAAAACTTTCAATGTCAACGAGAAAAGGTCAATTTATTTCTTTAAGGCAGTTAATGGATGAAGTGGGACCAGACGAAGCAAAATTCTTTTTTATATTCAGAAAAGCAGAAAGTCATCTTGATTTTGACCTTGAACTTGCAAAGAAAAAATCTCCTGAAAATCCTGTTTATTATTTACAATATGCTTATGTTAGAATGAAACACGTACTCAATTTTGCCGAAACAAAAGGATTTGATTTAAATAAACTTCATCTGGTTGATTTTTCAAAATTAAAGGAAGAAGAGGAAATAGCAATTATGAAAAAAATTGCAAATTTAAAAGATGTAATTGAAATTGCTTCAAAAACCTTTGGAGTTCATATTCTTTCTGATTTTCTTCTTGATATTTCAAAGATCTTTCATTCTTATTACCAATCAAACAGAATTGTTGGTGAGGATAGAGATTTGAGTTATTGTAGAATTGCACTTATTAAAGGGCTGTTCACTGTTTTTGAAAAGGTTTTAAGTTTACTGAATATTTCATTACCAGAAAGAATGTAAAAAAGGAAGGTGTAAAAATGGGAGGAATAAAATACTCCGGAGAAAATTTAAGGCAGATTAAATTTCTTCTTGGTGGAATTGGAGCAGGAAATATTTCGCTTGAAGGGAGAGGAAGTTTAACTGACTGGGAAATTTTTAACAGACCTCATAAAGGGAATAAACTGTTTGCAAACTTTGTCTCTTTACATTTCAATCTAAAAGGTAAAGACTATGTAAAAATTATCGATAGAAAGCCATTCCCACCATTTGAGGGAAGTCATGGATTTGAAAATATAAGAATGGAAGGATATCCTCATTTTTCAGAAGCCGAATTTACAGATTTTTTTCCTTTTGCAATTATTGATTTTTTTGAAAGAAATTTTCCTTTAAAAATTTCTCTTACTGCTTATACTCCTTTTATTCCATTAGATTTTGAAAATTCTTCTCTTCCTATAGCAATTTTCAAATATAAGTTTAAAAATATTACAGGTAGAAAAATTGATTTTAAAATTTCCTTTTCCATGATGAACCCTGTTGGAACAGACGGAACTGAAAAACTGAATTCCCCTTTAAACAAATGTTTTGGAAAAAATATAAATGAATATTTTGAAAAAGAGAATTTAAAAGGGATTTATTTTTATTCAAGGAAATACAACAAAGAAGACATAAGATACGGAAATATAACTCTTGCCACAGATTCCCAGAAGGTATTTTACAAATTAAAATGGGAAGAAGGAGAATGGTGGAAAAACTGGAGGGTATTCTGGGAAGAGTTTTTTGAAGGGAATTTCAAAAATAAAGATATTGAAGAAACACCTGATGGAAAAACATCTGTTGCATCCCTCGGAATTAAAGAAACCATCTATCCCGATGAAGAAAAAGAAATAAATTTTTATCTTTCATGGTATTTCCCAAACAGAATAAATTATTGGGGACTTGATAAAGAATGTAAAGGAAAAATTTTGAAAAACTGGTATTCAAAAAAATTTTCAAATTCAAAGGAGGTGATTGAATATTTTATCAAAAATGAAAAGTACCTTTTTGAAAAGAGTAAAAATTTCTCTGAAAGATTCTTTTCATCTTCATTGCCAGAAGATTTCATATCTGGTGTAAGTTCACAGTTTCATACTCTCAGAAGTAATACATTCTTTATAACTGATGATGGAAATTTTTATGGATTTGAAGGTTGCTCAGAAAACTCAGGATGCTGTCCTTTAAACTGTACACATGTTCTAAATTATGAACAACTGATTGCCTTTTTCTTCCCGGAATTTGAAAAAAGAATGAGAAAAGTGGATTATCTTTACAATACAGATGAAAATGGATATATGGCTTTCAGAACAAATATCCCTTTAGGAATAAAAAGATGGAAATCTCTTCCAGCGGCAGACGGACAATGTGGAACAATTTTGAAAGTTTATAGAGAATGGAAGATATCAGGGGATAAAGAATTCTTAAAAGAGATATACAACTCGGTTAAAAAAAGTATGGAATTTGTATGGAAGGAGTGGGATAAAGATAAAGATGGATTAATGGAAGGAAGACAGCATACAACTTATGATATTGAATTGTATGGTCCAAATCCATTCACTTCTTTTATTTACCTTGCTTCTTTGAAAGCGATGATGGAGATTTCAGAATTTATGGGTGATATGGAGTTTTCTGAAAGATGTAAAGAAATTTTTGAAAAAGGAAGAAAAAATATAATGAATTTATGGAATGGAAAATATTTCATTCAGAAATGCAATATATCCCCTACTCCACCATATCAATTCTGTGAAGGATGTCTCTCATCTCAACTTTTAGGGCAGTTTCTTTCGGATATTTTAAACTTAGGTAACCTTATTGAAGAAAAATATATAAATAAAACCCTTTCTTCAATTTTAAAATTTAATTTCCTTGATGATTTTTCAAAACACAAAAATTATATGAGAATTTATGCAATAAATGAAGAAAAAGGACTTGTTCTTTGCTCATGGCCATATGGGAAC
>JAGHCG010000110.1 GCA_021160565.1 bacterium
GAATGAATGGAATCTTAAAGAGGGAAGATACAAATTTGGAGTTAATGATATAATTTTTGAAAATGAAACTTACAAAATTACTCTGGGAACAAGATATGAAGAGGAAAACAGTATTTTTGGAATTGAAAACTGGTTCCAGCAGAGAATAAATGAAAACTGGAAATACAGAGTGGGATTTTATTATGATATTGAAAAAAATGATATTATAAGCCAAAATTATGAAATATGGAGAAAAATACACTGTTTGACACTTGACATAAGAATAAGCAAAAGCGAAGAGGACTTTTCTTTTTATTTTTTACTCATGCCTTCAATATTTTTTGAAAAAGAAAACTGGAAAGAGAGGTTGTTAAGATGGAAATAAAAAGAAAATCAGGGAGAGGATATGAAGAATTGAGAGAGATAAGAATAACAAGAGGATTTTTAAAATATGCTCTTGGTTCCTGTTTAATTGAAATGGGAGATACACGAGTTATATGTGCGGTTAATATAGAAGATAAAGTTCCACAGTGGTTGAAAGACACAGGAAGTGGCTGGATTACTGCGGAATATTCTCTCCTGCCTTCTTCTACTTCTGAGAGAGTACCAAGAAGCATAAATCTTTCAGGAAGAAGTCAGGAAATTCAGAGAATGATTGGTCGTTCCCTCCGGGGAATAATTGACTTAAAAAAACTTGAAGAAAGAACTCTCTGGGTTGACTGTGATGTTATTCAGGCAGATGGAGGAACAAGAACAGCCGCAATTACTGGTGGATTTATTGCAATTGTTGAAGCATTAAGCAAATTGAGGAAATCAGGAAATTTGAAAGTTCCTATTATAAGAGACTACCTTGGTGCTGTAAGTGTTGGAATAGTCCATGGAAATTTTCTTCTTGACCTTGATTATTCAGAAGATTTTGTTGCAAGTGTGGATATGAATGTTGTAATGACTGGAAATGGAGAATTTGTTGAAATTCAGGGAACTGCAGAGGGATATCCTTTTAAAAAAGGAGAACTTGAAAAACTTCTCTCTCTTGCTGAAAAAGGAATTAAAAAAATTATAGAAATTGAAAAAGAAATATTGAAAGATGAAATTGAGTTTCTACTTGGCAACTAAGAATAAAAATAAAGTTAAGGAAATACAGGATATTCTCAAAAATACTGGAATTGAAGTTCTTCCACCTCCTGAAAATGTAACTTTTCCTGAAGAAACAGGAAAAACATTTGAAGAAAACGCTTCTATTAAAGCAGTTCACCTGAAAACCTTTATTTCCGATGATATTCCTGTTGTCGGAGAAGATTCAGGACTTGTAGTTGAAAAATTAAATGGTCTTCCTGGCGTAAATTCAGCGAGATTTTCTGGTGTTCATGGAGATGATGAAAAAAATATAGAAAAACTTTTGAAAATGATGGAAAATTTGAAAAGGAAAGAAGAGAGAAAAGCGAAATTTATAACTGTGATATGTCTTATTGAAAATGATAAAAAAGTTTTTTTCAAAGGAGAAGTAGAAGGATTTATAACTTTTAAACCAAGAGGAAAAAATGGATTTGGGTATGACCCTGTGTTTGAAATACCTGAAATTGGAAAAACATTCGCTGAATTATCAATGGAAGAGAAAAACAAAATCAGCCATAGAAGCAAAGCTTTTCGAAAACTCGCCCAATATCTTTTAAAAAAAACAGAGAGAGTAAAGAAATCAAATCTGGTTTCTTTACGCAGAGGAAAATTTGATAAAAAAGATAAAGAGGGTAAAATAAATGAATAAGGCGGGGTAGCTCAGTGGTAGAGCAGCCGGCTCATACCCGGTATGTCTGGGGTTCGAGTCCCCATCCCGCCACAATTTGAATGTTTAAATTCACTATTGAGAAAGTTAATTGGTGAAGTTATCCAGAAGAAATGAAATTTATTGCTGATGGAATGCTCGGAAGAGTGGCAAGATGGCTAAGATTAATGGGATATGATACTCTTTACATGAATACTCCCCATAAAACAGAAATTATCAGAATGGCCAGAAAAGAAAAAAGATTAATCCTCACAAAGGATAGAAAATTATATGAGGAAAATCCAGAAATTACTTTTTATATTGAAGGAAAAGATACAGAAACTCAACTGAAAGAAATTAAAAACAAACTTAATCTGGAAATAAATGAAGAAAAAATTTTTTCTATATGTTCCATTTGCAATGTTCCTCTTGTAAGAAAAGAAAAGGAAGAAGTAAAACACCTTGTCCCTGAATACGTCTATAATAATAAAGAAGAGTTCTCCCAGTGTCCCAGATGCGGAAGAGTTTACTGGGAAGGAGACCATTGCAAACATATCAGGGAGGTGATTGAAAAATTATGAAGAAATTACTTCTTTCTATAATAATTTTTGTGTTCTTTGGTTCACTTCTTTTATCTCTTCCAGAGAAAGAGGCACTTTTTTACAAAAAATTAAAGAATAAATTTGTAAAATGTTTTCTCTGCCCAAAAGAATGTGTTATACCACCTGGAAAATATGGATTTTGTAGAGCAAGGAAAAATATAAATGGAACTCTTTACTCAATGGGATATTCAAGACCCTGTTCAGTAGCAGTGGACCCTATAGAAAAGAAACCTTTTTTTCATTTTTTACCCGGAACAATGGCTTTTTCAATTGCCTCTGCTGGATGTTCTTTAAGATGCAAATTCTGTCAAAACTGGCAAATTTCCCAGTTTTCTCCAGAACAGACAAAAAATTACTATCTCACCCCAGCACAGGTTGTTGAATATGCCATAAAGTATAAATGTCCATCAATTGCATATACCTATTCTGAACCAGTAAATTTCTACGAATATATGCTTGATACTGCTAAGATTGCAAAAGAAAAAGGAATAAAAAATGTGGTACATACTGCTGGTTTTATAAACCCACAGCCACTTGAAAAACTCTGTAAATATCTTGATGCTGTTAATGTTGACCTTAAAGGTTTTAATGAAGAATATTACAGAAATGTATGTGGAGCAGACCTCCAAACAGTTTTGAATTCTTTAAAAATCCTGAAAAAACACAATATATGGATTGAAATAACAAATTTAATTCTTCCGGGATATAATGACAAAGAAGATGAAATAAGAAAAATGTGTGAGTGGATTAAAAATAATTTAGGAGAAAATACACCAGTCCATTTTTCAAGATTTCAACCAATGTACCTTATGAGACATCTTCCACCAACACCTGTTTCCACTCTTGAAAAGGCAGTTAAAATTGCAAAGGAAGTTGGTCTTAAATATGTTTATATAGGAAATGTTCCTGGTTCTTCTTATGAAAATACTTATTGTCCAAGATGTGGTAAAATTCTCATAAGAAGAATTGCATTTACTGTTCTGGAAAATAATATAAAAAATGGAAGATGTAAGTTCTGCGGAGAAAAAATTCCGGGGGTATGGGAAAAATGAAAAAATTTATTTTAACTTTTCTCTTAATTCCTCTCCTCTCTTTCTCCTCTGAAATAAGAAAACCATCTGTTGCTGGTTCTTTCTATCCTTCAAATCCTGAGGTACTTTCTTCCATGATAGATAAATTTCTCAAAAAAGCAAATGTGAAAAAATTTCCTCAGAAAAAAATAATTGGAATAGTTGCACCCCATGCTGGATATATTTATTCAGGAGAAACTGCTGCTTATTCTTTCAAAATAATAAAAGGTATGAAATTTTCAACTGTGATTATTATTGGGAAAAGTCATCATGCTTCCTTTAAAGGTGCAATAATTGATGATAGAAAATACTGGCTCACTCCCCTTGGAAAAATAGAAATAGACCAGAAACTTTTTAAAACTCTTTACAGGAATAAAAATTTCCGCACAAATAAAACCCTCCTTGATGTTGAACACTGTATTGAAGTTGAAGTTCCATTTTTGCAGAAAGTTTTGAGAAATTTTAAAATTTTCCCGGTTTTGCTTGGAGACAGTTCAGATGCAAATACTTCTGAAATTGCTGAAAAATTGTGGTCTGCATTAAAAGGAAGAAAAGATATTCTCATTGTAGTAAGTACAGACCTTTCACATTATTTTCCACTTGATATTGCTGAAAAGAAAGATGCTCTTTTATTCAAAACAATTCAGACAAAAAATCTGAAACTTCTTTATAAGAGATTAGAAAAAAGAGTGGTTGAAATGTGTGGAGATGCAGCTGTTATTACCCTGATGAAAATTTCTTCTAAATATGGAGATTACGAAGTAAAGGTTTTACATTACTCTACATCAGCAAATGTTTCAGGAGACAAAAGCAGAGTTGTAGGATATGGAGCAATGGTTTTTCTCAAAAAAGAATGGAGTAAAGGGAGGAGAAAAATGTTAACAGAAAAACAGAAAAAGGAATTGCTTAAAATAGCAAAAGAAACATTAGAATATTACCTTTCCGGGAAAAAATTGCCAGAATTAAAAATTGATGACCCTGTTTTAAAGGAAAAAAGAGGAGTTTTTGTTACTCTCAAAAAACATGGAAATTTAAGAGGATGCATTGGATACATTCAACCTATAAAACCCCTTGCAGAAGCAGTAAGAGAAATGGCAATACAGTCAGCAACACAGGACCCAAGGTTTCCACCAGTAAAGTATGAAGAATTGAAGGATATTGAAATAGAAATATCTGTTTTAACTGTCCCGAAAAGAGTTAAAAGCCCGGATGAAATTGTGCTTGGCAGGGATGGAGTTATCGTAAAAAGGGGTTTTAGACAAGGTGTTTTCTTACCTCAGGTTGCTGAAGAAACAGGATGGACAAAAGAAGAATTCCTTTCTGCCCTTTGTTCCCATAAAGCAGGATTACCCCCTGA
>JAGHCG010000011.1 GCA_021160565.1 bacterium
ATTTTCAGGACATAAATTAATTCCTCCAGCAATGGAAATCCTTGTGGAAGATGAAGAAGTTGGAATAGATGGTTTTATATGCCCGGCCATGTAAGTACAATAATTGGGAGCAAACCATACAATTTCATAGCAGAAAAATATAATATTCCATGTGTTATTGCTGGTTTTGAGCCAGTTGATATTCTCGAAGCCATATATTTACTTATAAAAAAGGTCATTGCAGGAGAAGGAAAAGTTATAATTCAGTATAAAAGGGTTGTAAGAGAGGAAGGGAATAAAATTGCTCTTGAAACCATGAATGAAATTTTTGATACTGTGGATTCAGAATGGAGGGGTATTGGGATTATAGAAAAAAGCGGTCTTAAAATAAAAAAAGAATTTAAAGAGTTTGATGCAGAGGAGAAATTTAAAATTGAATTGAAAGAAACAAAAGAACCCGAAGGCTGTATATGTGGAGAAATCCTTAAAGGAAAGAAAAAACCGATTGATTGTAAACTTTTTGCTTCTTTCTGTAATCCTGAAAATCCAATAGGTCCCTGTATGGTTTCATCAGAAGGAACATGTGCGGCTTATTACAGATATGAAAGATAAAAGAATAACTCTTTCTCATGGAGCAGGTGGAAAATTAATGCATAATTTAATTGAAGAAATTTTTAAAAGACATTTTTCAAATCCACTCCTTGATATTTTTGACGATTCATCAGTTTTTTCTTCCCTTCCTGAGAAAGAAATATGTTTTACCACAGACAGTTATACAGTCCAGCCAATTTTTTTCCCAGGTGGAGATATAGGAAAACTTTCAATATGTGGAACAGTGAATGACCTTTCTGTTTGTGGAGCAAAACCTTTTTACATTTCAGTTTCTTTTATAATAGAAGAAGGTTTTGAAATTGAAAAACTTGAAAGAATAGTCATTTCAATGAAAAAAGCAGCAGAGGAAGCAGATGTAAAAATTATAACAGGGGATACAAAAGTTGTTGAGAAAGGGAAAGCAGACAAAATTTTTATAAATACATCTGGAGTTGGTTTTAAAAAAAGGTCACTTCTGCTGGGAAGAGATTTTATAAAAGAAGAAGATGTAATAATAATAAATGGAAATATAGGAGAGCATGGACTGGCAGTGATAAAGGAAAGAAAAGGACTTGAATTTGATGTTGAAATTGAAAGTGATTGCGCTCCTTTAAATAAAATGATAGAAGAGATTATTGAAAGTGGTGCAAAAATTAAATTTATGAGAGACCCAACAAGAGGTGGAATTGCTACAACTCTCAATGAAATTGTGGAAGGAAAAAATTTTGGAATTATTCTATATGAGGAAAAAATCCCGATTGGAGAAAATGTAAAATCTCTGTGTGAAATTCTGGGTTTTGACCCTCTTTACATTGCAAATGAAGGAAAAGTTATAATTGTAGCAGAAAGAAAAGATGCTGATAAAATTTTAAATAAAATGAGAAAGAATAAATATGGAAGAAAAGCAGAAATAATAGGAGAGGTGGTGGGAAAGCCAGAGGGAAAAGTTCTCCTGAAAACAGAAATTGGTTCAACAAGAATAATTGATATGCCCACAGGAGAAATGTTTCCCAGGATTTGCTAAAATATAACAGGAAAAATTTGAAAACCATTGATATACAACGCCTCCAGATGCCGAGGTTTAGCCTTGGAAAGTGTGGAAAAGGAGGAGTATGATTATAGAAAAAATTGTGATAGGAGAGTTTTATGAAAACTGTTATATAGTGGGATGTGAAAAGACAAAAAAAGCAGTAATAATTGACCCTGGAGGAGAGGGAAGTAAAATAAAGTCATTCATAAAAGAAAAAAGATTAATTCCCCAGTTTATCATAAATACTCATGGCCATATTGACCATATAAGAGGAAATGACCAGTTTAATTTACCTGTTTTTATTCATGAATTTGATAGAGAATATTTAACTGACCCTGTGAAAAATTTATCTTCCTTCTTCCCCCCTCAATATGTATTTAAAGGAAAAGTTATAACAATAAAGGAAGGTGAGAAAATAGAAGTTGGGTTTCTTTCCTTTGAAATAATTCACACTCCAGGTCATACTCCAGGAAGTATCTGTTTAAAAACAGGAAATATTGTTTTTACAGGAGATACTTTATTTGCAGGTGGTGTTGGAAGAACTGATTTTCCTGGTGGAAATGAAAATATTTTATTTTCCTCAATAAGAGAAAAACTTTTTGCTCTTCCAGAGGAGATTATTATCTACCCGGGACACGGTCCTTCTTCCACAATTGGAGATGAAAAAAGAGAAATTGGGGTGTAAAAAGTCAGAATTAAACATAGAACGGAAATCTGTGAGAGTAAATTTTACAGGTGAAAGAGAGGAAGGTATAATATAAAAAATGGTAAGTGCTTCTGACCTGAAAGAAGGAATTATAATTAGAAGGGGAAAGGAGTTATTTAAAGTAGTTGAAGCAGAAACAAAAGCAGGAACAGCCCAATTTTCCTCTCATGTATTTCTCAAATTGAAAAATCTTCAGACATCTCATGTAATTGAATTGAGAGTTGACCCTGAAGAGAAATTTGAAGATGTTGAAGTTGATGAGGTTGAAATGGAATATCTTTATACAGATGGAGAGAATTTTTATTTTATGCATCCGGAGACATTTGAACAGTATGAACTTGCCTCTCATATGATAGGAGATTTTTCAGAATTTTTAAAAGAAGGAACAAAAATAAAAGTTGAAATGTTTGAGGGAAGACCTGTAAGTGTGGTTATACCTGAATTTGTTGAACTTAAAGTAGAAAGGACAGGTGCTGGAGTTAAAGGTGGAACAGATAATACATGGAAAAGTGCCACCCTTGAAAATGGAATGGAAATTCTTGTTCCTCAATTCATCAAAGAAGGAGATATAGTAAAAGTTTCAACAAAAACAAAAGAATACGTGGAAAGAGTTCATAAGTAGTTTCATCCTTTCAGAGTATTTTCAAATTTATCAGTTGTATTTCCTAAAAGTAAATTCAAAGGAACTCGTTGACATTTGAGAGAAAAAAATAAGATTATATATGCACAACACAGAGAAAAAGGATAGTTTTTCTTTTTATTTTCAAAATGGAAGGAAGAGATGAATTCACTGGAGAGGTTTAAGGAAACAGTTTATTTTGGGAAACCTGATAGGGTATTCTTATGGCCTCAATGGATTTTTAAAGAAACTCTGAAAAGATGGCAGAAGGAGGGAATGCCTGCTGATGTTCATGTAAACACATATTTTGAATTTGATAGAATAGAAACTGCTCCGATAAGTCTTGGTTTTATTCCTCCTGTTGAAGCAAAAATAGTTGAGGAGGATAAAGAGACTGCAATTTATATGGATGAACTTGGAAATAAATGGAAGAGATGGAAAAATAGAGAAATTGGAATGAGCCAGTGGATTGAATTTGGTTTGAAGGACTGGAAAACATGGGAGAAATATAAAGAAAGGTTAAATCCTCATTCTCCTGTTAGATATCCTGAATACTGGGAAGATTGGAAAAGATGTGTTAAAGATAGGGATTATCCACTTGGAATTTCTGCTGGCTCTTTTTATGGATGGGTGAGAAACTGGATGGGTATGGAAAATTTATCTTTAATGTTTTACGATAATCCAGAACTTGTTGAAGAAATTATAAATTATATCTCTGATTTTGTATGCAAGGCAATTGAAAAAGCAGTAAGTGAGGTGAAATTTGATTTTGCTCTGATATGGGAAGACCTTGGAATGAAAACAGGACCTTTAATTTCGCCTGATTTATTTAAAAAATTCTGCCTTCCGGCTTATAAAAAAGTAACAGATTTTCTTAAAAACCATGGAATAGATGTGATTATGGTGGATTCAGATGGAAATAACGATGTGATAATCCCTTTATGGCTTGAAGGTGGAGTTAATGGTCTTTATCCTCTTGAAGTTGCTGCTGATACAGATGCGGTGGAATTGAGAAAAAAATATGGAAAAAAATTAATTCTAATGGGGAATATTGATAAAAGAGCATTGAAAAAAACAAAAAAAGAGGTTGAAGAAGAAGTGATGAAGAAAGTTCCATTTCTGATAAAAGAGGGCGGATATATTCCTTTTGTTGACCATTCAGTACCGCCAGATGTTCCCTTTGAAAACTTTAAATATTATCTTGAAATTGTAAAAAACTTAAAGGTTTGAAGTATTTGGAGATGAACAATACAGAAGAAATTTTAATTTCTGATAGAAAAAAGGAGGAGGAAAAATGAAAAAAGTACAGCAGAACGAAGTTATAGAGTTAAGATTTATCTCAGCAAAAAATTACAGAAATCCCTTTTATGATATTAATTTTTCAGCTGTTTTTACTTTTCCAGATGGTACTCAGAAGGAGATATTAGGTTTCTGGGCAGGAAGTAATGTATGGAAGGTCAGATTTTCTTCCAGTGTGATTGGAAAATATACATATAAAACAGTATGTTCGGATAATTCAAATTCAGGTTTACATGATAAAAGAGGAGAATTTAAAGTCATTCCTTACAGAGGAAATAATCCCCTTTTTAAATATGGTCCTTTAAAAGTAAGTGAAAATAAGAAATGTCTTGAATACTCCAATGGAAAACCATTTTTCTATCTTGCTGATACATGGTGGATGGCTTTAAGTAAAAGAATAAAATTCAATGAATTTAAAGAACTTGTATCTGATAGAGTTTCAAAAGGGTTTAGTGTGATATTACTTGTTGCAGGTCTTTTCCCTGATATGGAACCACTTGATAAAAGATGTGAAAATGAAGGAGGATTACCGTGGGAGGAGAATTTTAAAAGTATCAATCCGAAATATTTTGATTATGCGGACAGAAAAATAGAGTATCTTGTTAAAATGGGTCTTGTTCCCTGTATTGTGGGTTGCTGGGGATATTATTTGAGTTTTATGGGTGTGGATAAAATAAAAAAGCACTGGGAATATCTGGTTGCAAGGTATGGAGCGTATCCTGTTATATGGTGCCTTGCCGGAGAAACAGTAATGCCGTATTATCTTTCAAAAAACAAAGAGGAAGAAAGTAAATTCTTGAAGAAAAAATGGACAGAAGTTGCAGAATATGTGAGAAAAGTAGATAAATTTAATCGTCTCATTACAACCCATCCCACACAATTTGGAAGAGAACAATTAGAAAAACCAGAATTGCTTGATTTTGAACTTTTACAGACAGGTCATGGTGGTATTTTGAGTTTTCCAAATACAATAAAATCAATAAAAATTTCTTTAAAGAAGAAACCAGTAATGCCGGTTTTAATTGGAGAAGTTAATTATGAAGGGATTTTGGGTTCAAGTAAAGATGATATACAACGGCTTACTTTCTGGTCTTCTATTCTTTCAGGGATTGCTGGTTATACTTATGGAGCAAATGGTCTCTGGCAATTCAATTTAAAAACCAGACCATATGGAGCATCTCCACATGGAACAAAATGGGGAGATATACCATGGAAAGAAGTATATAGATTGCCGGGTTCATGTCAAATAGGAATGGGAAAGAAATTTCTTACCAGATACAGATGGTGGGAATTTCAGCCACATCCTGAATGGATTGAAATAAAAGAAAAAAGCAAGTTTTTTAAAGAAAGTGAGTTTTTTGTTCCATATGCAGCAGGAAATGAAGAAGTGAGAATTATATATCTATCTCCTCTGTTTGCTCCCTGTCTGAAAATAAAAAATTTTGAAAAAAATGTAAAATACACTGCTTTCTTCTATGACCCTGAAACAGGGAAGAAATATCCAGAAATGGAAGTAAAACCTGATCTGGAAGGAAAATGGGAAGTTCCAAAAGTTCCTGTTTTCAAAGACCTGGTTGTTGTTATTGAAAAGAGATAAACTCCCATTTCTTTGTTCTATTTATTGAGATATTGGATAAGTAAGGGAAAAAATGTGGCAGTTTATTTCCGATTCTATCCAATTTTTGTATATGGGTGGAAATGGAATTAAATCAAAACTTTAATTTTTTTGACTCTCTATTGAAAGGAATAAAACCTTTTATTAAAAATTGTTTTTAAAGAAAAAAACCGGATTTTTGACTATCTGGTGTTTCTCGGGTATAATCTTATTTAAATTAATTCTTCAGTGGAGGAAAAAATGG
>JAGHCG010000016.1 GCA_021160565.1 bacterium
CCTCTCTTCTATATATAAGTCCTGTGGGAAAAACAACATTCAGAGTATTTCCTATTCTCTCATAATCTTTTTCAGGAGCAAAAACCCATTCCTGACTTCTCGCTATCATTTTTTCTGGCTCATCAAGGTCAAGAAGAGCAAGACCAACTCTGTAAATGGCACCCGAGGAAGTATATCTTATCCCATGATATATTACAAGCCATCCTTCATCAGTTTCAACTGGCTGAGGTCCAAGCCCAACTCTATGACAATCCCACATTCCCGGCCTTACAGGAATCAAAATTTTGTGTTTTCCCCAGTGAGTAAGGTCAGGTGAAAAAGAAATCCATATGTGCCCCTCTCCTCTTATAATTGGTCTGTGTATGAGAGCATATCCTTCTTTAAATTTCTTCGGGAAAAGACATCCATCTTTATCCTCCGGTGGAACAAGTGTACCTATTCTCTCAAAATTAATAAAATCTTCCGTTAATATTAATGAAAGAAGCGGACCTCCCTGAGAAAAGGAAACATATGTAATCGCATATTTCTTACGGTCATGAAGAAAAACTATTCTCGGGTCTTCAAGTCCCCACATTTCTTCTTTATGCTTCTCATCCGGTTCTAAGGTTGGTTTTTCAGGAATTTCCCAGTTTGTTAAACCATCTTTACTTTTTACAAGTGCTAAGTGAGAAAAGCCTTTTTTAGTTTCTATTCTGCATAAAAGATAAATATGATTGTTAAATTCAACTGCTGCTGGATTGAAAACCGCGTTTATTGGGTACCTCCACTCTTCTGGCTTTAGAATTGGATTTCCTACGTATCTTTCAAACAAATCTCTCTCATCCATCTCTCTCCTCCTTTTTAACTGAACCGGGTTCGGGCTGTAAATATTTTTTAAAGAAATTTTTAACTTTATTCCTGTATTCTTCTGAATAGGCAGCATCAAGTCCAGTATGAACTCCTTCCCTGACCATCAATTCTTTTGGTTGAGGCGCTTTTTCATATAATCTTCCTGCATGCTCAAATGGAACAAAATCATCCTGTCTTGAATGGATTATAAGGATTGGACATTTAATTTTATCAATATACATTTCCGGACTGTTGAGAGCGAAATCTGCTCTCAAAATATATTTTCCGAGAAATTTTGAAAGGGAAGAAAAAATATATTTAGCAGGTCCAAAATTCTTATAGTAATGAGTTACCATTTCAGGAAAATTGGCAAACGCAGAATCTGTAACGAGTGCTTTTATTTCTTTATATTTTGAACTTGCTATTATACCCACTGCTCCACCGAGAGAATAGCCCCATATTCCTATGCTTAAATTTTTTGTCCTTTTATCATTTTTCAGAAAATCTATTGCTG
The DNA here is from genome assembly GCA_021160565.1 of bacterium. Lineage (GTDB taxonomy): Bacteria > Ratteibacteria > UBA8468 > B48-G9 > JAFGKM01 > JAGHCG01. Next base: position 1,343 of record JAGHCG010000016.1, read on the forward strand.
CTTTCACATCAAGATATTCTTTCAATCCAAAATATGTAATTTTTCCCTCGCTTTCACCATGCGCTCTGAAATCAAAAAGGAAAAGAGAAAATTCAGGATAGAGAAAAGAAACAACAGGTAAAATATCTGATTTATTTGCTGGATAACCATGAAGACAGATAATTATTGAAGAAGATTTTTCTGAAAGAATTAACCATCCTGAAAGTTTTTTCCCATCTGAATTTTTAAAATAAACTTTTTCATAAGGAAGCCCCAGATCAGAAGGATAAATTCTCACAGGCATCCTGGGAGGCATTATAGCACGCCAGCCAATTATAATGGTGAGAAAGAAAATTATTATCAATGCATCTATTAAAATTCTGATTAACATTTTCTTAAATTTTCTTTTCACTTCTCTCATCCAGAAATTTCTTTCTTAATTTTCTGAAAAAATCTAAGTAATTGTCTGTTTTGTAATCAGGATACGTCCAGGGGAAAAATCTATAATCTCCTCTTTGATAAAATAAAGTAACCTCAGCATAAATACCCTTTCCAATATAAATTCTATGATAATAATCTTTTGTTGAAAGTAAAACCACTTTTGATAAATCTATGTATCCAGGGTCAAGATTTATTCTTCTCGGATATTCTCCTTCTTTTTTAAACTTTTCCTCAATTTCATTTGTAAAAATTTTCCATTCCCATACCTTTTCAGGAATAAAGAAACCTTTAAAACCAAAAAATCTCCTTTTCAAATCTTTCCCCATTTCCTTCTCATAATAATCAGTGAAATTGAAAGGGAAAGGGCCTGCTTCAATATCAATTCCACCCCACTTTTCAGAAAGCAGTTTTTTTACTTCCTCAACCAGATTTTCTTCTCTGTAAATCAATCCACAGAAAACTTTAACTTCTCCTGGCTTTTTGATCACTCCCATATAAAAAAGTTTAAAATAAGTGAGTTTGAAAGTAAAATAAAAAGTATGAGAAAAAAACTGAAAGATACTATCTGCGCCATTTCAACTCCACCTGGAATTTCAGGAATTGGCATTATCAGGTTAAGTGGCTCTGAAACTTACAGGATTATTGAGGAAATTTTTGTTCCAAAAAATAAAACAAAAGTTTCTGAATGGCCTTCCCATACTGTCCATTATGGCCACATTGTTTCAAATGGAAAAATAATAGATGAAGTTCTGGTAACAATTATGAGAAAACCAAAAAGTTATACCAGGGAAGATATGGCTGAAATTGGATGCCATGGTGGGATTGTGGTTATGAAACAGGTTTTAAATTTATGTATTGAAAAAGGAGCAAGACTGGCAGACCCGGGAGAATTCACAATGAGGGCTTTCTTAAACGGAAGAATAGACCTCACTCAGGCAGAAAGTGTTTTGGAAATTATAAACAGTCCTACTGAAAAATCTCTTGAAATGTCTCTAAAAAAACTGGAAGGAGAATTTTCAAAAAAGATAAATGAGATAAGGAACGACATTTTAAGTATAATGAGTGAAATTGAGGCAACAATTGATTTTCCAGAAGAAGAGGACGTTTCGGAAATTAAACTCAATGTGGAAGAAGAAATCAAAAAAGTAAAGGAAAAAACATAAAAAATTCTTGAGAATGGTCTTAAAAATAAAATTTTCTACGAAGGAGTAAAAGCAGCAATTGTTGGAAGAGCGAATGTTGGAAAATCAAGTTTACTGAATAAACTTTTAAATGAAGAGAGAGCAATTGTAACTGAAATTCCTGGGACAACAAGAGATATTTTACAGGAGACAATAAATATAAAAGGAATACCGGTAAAAATAATTGATACAGCAGGAATAAGAAAAGCAAGGGGGAAAATTGAAAAGATGGGAGTTGAAAAAGCAATTGAATGGATGGGAAAGGCAGAAATGAATATACTTGTTCTTGATGGAAGTGAGAAATTAAAAGAAGAGGATAGAAAATTGATGGAAAAAGTGAAAAGGAGAATTTATCTTATTGTAATAAACAAAATTGACCTGCCTGTGAAAATTGAAATTAATTATCTTGAGAAAATCTTCCCATCAGAAAAAATTGTGAAAATTTCTGCAAAGGAAGGAACGGGAATTGAAAAAATGAAGGATAAAATTTACAATTTAATTCAACAGGGATATGGAAAGGCAGGAAGTGGAGAATTTTATTTGAATTTAAGAGAAGAACAATTGCTTAAAAAAATAGAAAATGCTCTTGAAAATGCTCTTACTTCACTGAAGAAAGGATATAGTGTGGAAATGGTGGCAGAGGATTTAAGGCAGGCAGTAAATCACATTGACTACCTTACAGGGAGAAAGTATAGTGAGGAAATACTGGAAAAAATATTCTCGAATTTCTGTATTGGAAAATAGGAGGTGAGTATGGAATATAAAAGAATAGGAAAAAGTGACCTTGAAGTCAGTAAAATCTGTATCGGTGCCTGGCAATGGGGTGGACAATGGGGAGAGTATGATATTAAAGAGATAGAAAAAATTATTGATATTGCAATTGAAAATGGAGTTAATTTCCTTGATACTGCAAAGGCTTATAGAGAAAGTGAAAATGTGATTGGAAAAGTGCTTCAAGGAAAAAGAGACAAGTTTATTCTGGCAACAAAAGTTGGTGGAAATAATTTTGATTATAAGACAGTAAAAGAAAATCTCGAAGGAAGTTTAAAAAGATTGAAAACTGACTATGTTGACCTTTATCAGATACACTGGCCTAAAATGAAACATCTCTGGCATAAAGAAGATATGAGTGAAAA
>JAGHCG010000185.1 GCA_021160565.1 bacterium
CATATGGGTAATGAAAAAAAGACATATTTATATTCTTTATCTCTGCATGGATTGTATCCTCTGAATATGAAAAAATCCGATGGGGTTTAAAAAGATATTGATACTTTAAAAAATTTAATTTTAGAGAAGAAAAAAAATCAAGGTCAATAGATTCTCTGTGTTCCAGATAATAGTAAATTGCAGTGCCTCCTGCAAGATAAAACTTACCATTAATTATGAACTCTTTCACTTCTTCAATTGCTTTTTTATGTTCTGGAAGGAGTTTTTTTCTCATAATAATTTTTCCAGAAATTGTAAGAGACAGGGGAAAGAAGTTTTTTGCCTTTTTCGGCAAGGAATTTCTTTATTTTCTCTCTTCCAACAATCTTCTCAAATATCTCAAATTGCTCTGGAGTCCCCATCTCAAGAACTTTTGCTATAACAAATACACTGTCTATCCTTTTTTTAACTGAATCCCATTCATATTCCCAGAAAAGATTTTTTATCTTCTCTATTTTCCCCATTTTTACTCTCAGAATATATTGTAAGACAAATCATGGTTTACCTCAACTATAAAATAGCGTAACCTTTCTCTTTATTTCTAAAAAATATGAACCGAGTTCGGTCAAAGGGAAGAGGAGCTGGGGGAATAGGATTCGAACCTATACGCCGGGATCCAGAGTCCCGTGTCCTACCGTTAGACGATCCCCCAGTGTTATTTTTCAATTTACTTTTTTCGGAGGGTAATATAATATTCTCCGTCTTCTTTTTTCAATATTATATGTCCTTCTCTTGCAAGCCATCCAAGACCCATTATGACAATATCTCTGTCTCTTTTTGTGGCTTCAAGTAGATTTTCCAAAGTCGTCTCATTATATTTTTCAAGATATTGCCATATTTCTCCTGCCACTATTCCTATTTCTGTTATCATCATTCCTCCTTTATTAGATATTATTTTACAATTTTTCTCCCCTCCTGTGAAGTGTTTTACATCTTGGACATCTTGATATACTCTCTGATTTACTATCTATGTATGTATAAAAACAAATTGGACATGTCCAGAGAAAATCCTCCTTCTTTCTCTTTATCCTGGCTCTGCTTTTTCTTTCAAAAACAATCCAGAAAAGAAGAATTATTATGCTTAAACTTAAATAAATTGAAACTGCCACATCAATTTCTATTTTTATCATTTTAACTGAAATATAAAGGTTATAATCCCCCAGACTCTTTTATCTGTTTTTACTGGTTCAAACAGCCACTTTCGGAAATTTTCAACAGTGTATATATCAAGGTCTGGAAAACCTGAAGAATTTATTATTTCAGTTTCACTTATTTTCCCATCTGGTTCAACCCAGAATTTTATTTTTATAACTCCTTCAATACCTTCTTTTTCTGCCCAATCAGGATATTTTATTTTTTCTCTGTATATCAGTTTCCTCGTTCCTGCCGGACCTTCTATTCTTTCTGTTTTTTCTTTTTTAATCGCCTTTTCTTCTTTTGATAATCTTTTAAGTTGTGGAAATTTTATTTTAAACTGGGGAATTTCGAAATTTTTTGTAATTTGAGTTAAGGGAATATATTCAGGAGAACCAAGAAATTCTTTAAGCGAAAATTTCATTATCTCTTTTTCATTTACAACTGCAAGCTTTTCATAAGTTGTTTTTATCTCAGGAAGTTCAGGGAAAATCTCTGCTTTTGCAAGTTTTATAACTTTCTTATCCATTGAAGGAGGAAGAAGTGAAACTTCTATTGGTTTTCTTTTTGGCAAGTATGTAGGGAAAACTATTGAAAAAAGGGAAATACCTGTTATATGAATTGCAAGGCTTAAAAAAAATGTTTTTAAAAGAAGGTGGTTATCTTTCATTTTGAAAGTTCTGGCATTGTTGCTATTGCTATCTTATTTATCCCTGCTTTTCTCGCAGTATCCATCACCTGTACCACTCTTCCATGTTCTGTTCTTTTATCCCCCTTAATAACAAGGATTACATGTTGCTTTTTGTTACTCAATTCTTTTTTAAGGAGTTCTTCAAGTATTTTCAGAGTTATCGGTTTATCTTTGTAAAATATTATTCCCTCCTGTGAAATACTGACAAATACTTCTTTCTCTGTTATGGTCTCTGTAGTGGTTGCTTCTGGAAGTTTTATTTTTATTCCTGGTTGCATTATAAAACTTGAAGTGAGCATAAAATAAATCAACTGTAGGAAAATAACATCAACAAGAGGTGTTAAATTCAATTCTCCCTTTGTAATCTGATAGTGTCTCCTAAACCTCATTCTTTTATATTTCTCCTTTCTCTTTCCACTTCTTCAAACCACATATCAGTTTCTCTCTCCATCTTTTCCACTATTTCAGGATATTCACTTGATAAATCTCTTGTTTCAAAAGGGTCTTCTTCTACATTGTAAAGTTCTGAAGGATTTTCTTTTTCTATTTTAAACTCTGGAAATGGCTCTTTTATTATATCAGTAAACTTTTCTGGATGGTAAGCATATTCTGCATCTATTTTCCCAAATCTTTCAGGGAATTTCATTGTTTCAGGTACAGGTGGTTTTAACAGTTTCCATTTTCCTTCTCTCATTGCAATATTTGAAACTCTCACGGGAATAAGTCGATTCCACTGCCAGAACCTCTTTCCGTAATTAATTCTCTCTCCTTTTAAAATATCCAGAACATTCTGACCATCAATTTTCACATTTTCAGGAATTTTTATCCCACATATATTCAAAATAGTGGGAAACCAGTCAACAAAATGAACCATTTCATTTATTATTTTACCTTTTTCTAAAATTTCAGGCCATTTTATCACCATAGGAACTCTTATACCACCTTCATAAACATTGCCTTTACATCCTCTAAAATTGTAGTTAAATCTTTTAATACTCCACTCTCCCTCTCCTGTAAATTGTGGACCATTATCGCTTGTGAAAAAAACAATTGTATTTTTCTCAAGACCTTCATCTCTTAAACACTGTAAAATTTTTCCTATTCCTTCATCCATTCTTTTTATCATTCCATAGATATAACACACCCCTTTTGTAAATTTCCCCTTTTCAATAAATGGTTTTACATCTTCTTCTGGAGCCTGTAATGGAAAATGGGGAGCATTGTAACATAGGTGAAGAAAAAATCTCTCTTTTTTATGTCTTTTTATAAACTCAATTGCTTCTTCTGTAAAAACATCTGTTAGGTATCTTCCATCTGCTTTTACCAGTTTATCATTGTACCAGAGATGCCATTTGTAATAATCCTGCCAGCCCCCTCTGAAACCAACAAATTCAGCAAATCCTCTCCTATTTGGATGGTATCTCGGGTCAATTGCTCCAAGGTGCCATTTACCAATCAATCCTGTAAAGTATCCATTTGATTGGAGAACATCAGCAATTGTCATTTCTTTTAAAGAAAGCCGGTCAAGTCCATTCATCTGCAAAGTATCAATTGCTCCTGTTCTGTGTGGGTATCTTCCTGTTAAAAGTGATGCTCTTGCAGGAGCACAAACAGGAGAAGCAGAATAATGCTGGGTTAAACAAACTCCCTCTTTTATCAATTCGTCAAGCACAGGTGTACTTGAAACACCATTGTTGAAATAACTGAAATCTCCGTATCCCATATCGTCTGCAAGAATAAAAATTATATTTGGCTTCTCATTCATCTTTACCTCCTGAATTTTTTTATAGTTTCAACAAAGGTAAGGTAATTTTCTTCAGGAATGTAATCCTGTGGACTTGTATTACACGCAGCAACAAATTTTCCTTTTTTACTTCCTGTCTCAAGCATTTTTAATGTCTCCCTTTCTACCTCTTCAGGTTTTGCCTGTGAGAGAAAAACAACATCCATATTCCCGACAAGAACTATATCATCACCAAATTTTTCCACAAGATATTCAAGGTCATTTGCCTGTTTTTCGCACCCATGTACTGCTGAAAATCCAAGTTCTATCAGAATAGGAATCACATCATCAAGTTTTCCATCTGTATGAAAGGTATAGGGAATATCTAACTCTTTAAGAAGGGAAACTGTTTTTTCTGTTTTTTTATATACAAGTTTTCTGAAAATTTCTGGCCTTACCATAAGTCCTGTTTTGTAAGCACAATCTCCATCAAATAAAACAAAATCAGGTTTCACATAAGAAATAACTTCTTTTATCGCTTTTCTGTTTCTTTCTTCAATCCATTCAAAAGCATTATCAATGAATTCATAATCATCATAAAGTTTATAACAGAAATTTTCAAGTCCCATTGAAGTTGCTATTCCATGAAAACACCAGAGCAATGTAATCCAGGAGACAAACCCCTTATTTTTTATCACTTCCTGACTTTTCTTATATCCCTCTTTCAATTCACTCCAGTCAGGTAAAGGTATCTTTTCAAGATGTTCCATATTTTCAAGAAGTCCTCCAGCATACCTTTTCTCTCCTGAACTTGTCTCTTCACTTTTTGTAAAAGATAAGCCGATTGGAATACCACCAAGAGGAATTGCTGCCATATTCAATTCTTCTGCCATTTTAATCCTGTCTTCAATTTTTACGTAATCTCCATATCTCCTTTTAAAAAATTCCCACATTGCAAACCAAACTTCCCAGAAAGGAGGATTATAAACTCTTTCTCCTTTTAATAATCTCATAAGATTTTCACTTTCTTTTCTCATCTCTCCCCTCTTTTTTTCGCCTATCTATTTAATACTCCCTTAATTTAATCACTCTTTCACTTTACTTGTCAAATAAAAAATCGTGGAAATCCTTATCCTGTTTGACTTTCAAATGCAGACGGTTAACCTCGAAGAGCGTTATGATTTCTTGTAAGAGAATACCGGCAAATCCATTAAACAACAA
>JAGHCG010000188.1 GCA_021160565.1 bacterium
AAAGGAGAAAATGGAAATTACAATTAAAGAATTATTAGAAGCAGGAGTTTATTTTGGACATCCAACAAGACAATTTGATCCAAGGATAAGACCGTTTTTATATGGTAAAAGACAGGGAATATACATTATTGACATTGAAAAAACGATTGAGAAATTGAAAGAGGCTGCTGATTTTCTTAAAAAAGTTGCCTCTCAGGGGAAAATGATATTATTTGTAGGAACCAAAAAACAGGCTCAAAATCCTGTGAAAGAAATGGCTGAAAAGTGTGGAATGCCCTATGTCAATTACAGATGGATTGGAGGAACTTTAACAAATTTTAAAGAAATAAGAAAAAGGATTGCAAAACTGGAAGAAATAGAAAAACTTATTGAAACAGGAAAAATAAATCTTTATACCAAAAAAGAATCTGCTTTAATTATGAAAGAGAAAGAAGAACTTGAGAAGAAATTCGGGGGGATTAAAAATATGACAGAATTCCCTGGTGCTCTTTTAATTGTTGATGTAAAAAGGGAAATAAACGCAATAAAAGAAGCAAAATCCACTCAAATTCCAATAGTGGGAATTGTGGATACGAATGGAAATCCTGACCTTGTTGATTATCCAATTCCTGCAAATGATGACGGATTGAAATCCATAACTCTTCTTTTATCAAAACTCACAGAAAGTATCATAGAAGGAAAATCAGAAGTTGAATATATGCCTGAAATTCAGAAAGGAGAAGAAAAAGAAAAAACAGAAGTTGAAGAAAAGGAGCAATCATGAAAGTGGATATATCTCTTGTGAAGGAATTAAGAGAAAAAACAGGACTTGGAGTAATTGAATGTAAAAAAGCACTTGAAGAAGCAGAAGGGAATATTGAAAAAGCTATAGAAATATTGAAAAAGAAGGGAATTGAGATATCTCAGAAAAAAGCAGAAAGAGAAACAACTGAAGGACTTATAGGAGCCTATGTTCATACAAATGGGAAAATAGGAGTTCTTGTGGAAGTGAATTGTGAAAGTGATTTTGTTGCAAGAAATAGTGAATTTCAGGAACTGGTTAAAAATCTTGCTTTACAGATAACAGCCACAAATCCTCAATGGATTGATGTAAACTCCATTCCTGAAGAAGTGATAAATGAACAGAAAGAAATAATCAAAGAGCAGTTTAAAGACAAACCACCCCAGGTACTGGAGAAAATTATTGAAGGAAAACTTAAAGATTTTTATAAAGAAAAAGTTCTTCTTGAACAACCCTTTATAAGAGATGATACTATTACTGTGAAAGAATATGTTAATTCCAAAATTGCAAAACTGGGTGAGAATATAAAAATAAGAAGATTTGCAAGATTTGAAATTGGAGAGTAAAATAAGCAAAAAGGGAGGAGAATATGGAATTTGAAGTTGGGTATTTACTTTCTCTTATAGTGGTAGGACTCAGCTTTCTCGGGTTTTTTCTTTCAATGATGATTGATGAAGTAAATAGAAGGAAAGGTGTTATAACTTTTATTCTTTCTCTCATCCTTTTTGGATTTGGAGTGTACTATTATTATGTAGTAGGACAGTGGCAGAAAAGGAAAGGTGGACCGACAGTAAACAAACTTAATTATTATCTTTACATTTACAGACCTTCATCATCAAATATTCCCTTTAATATTTCAAAATAAATTTTATGAAAAGCAGAAGGGTTTTTCTTCTCAGTTTAATTTTTTTGTTGTTTCTTTTTCTATTTCCTAACTACCTCCTTGGTGCAGGAAATGAAGGAGCAATTTTTCTTATTGATTATGCAAAAGTAAAAGTAAAAAGAGATGGCAAAAGAACAACTTTAATTCATCAGAAAATAAAAATAACTGGAGAAAAGGGAAGAAAATTTGCAGAATTGAGAATACCTTTTGACAGTGAAAGGCAGAAAGTAAAATTGATAAAGGGAATAACAATCACTTCCTCTGGAAAAACATTGAAAGTTTCTCAAAAAGATATAAAAATTGTTACACCTGCAGAACTCACCGAATACACTGCCCTTTATCCAGGAATAAAAACTATGAGTGTCTCTTTTCCAGGAGTTACAACAGGCAGCATTATTGAATATAAATACATTGTAAATACATTCAAACCTCTGATAAAAAACCATTTCTGGGATGGATTTTATTTTCAATCCACAGAACCTTTCTCACTTTCAAGATATGAACTTCAAATTCCCAAGAATATGAAAATGAAAATTAAGGAAAAGGGAGTAAAACTGAAAGAAAAAAAGGAAAAAAGTGGTTATAAAATCTATATCTGGGAGAAGAAAAATGTACCTGCAATAATAGAAGAAATTTTGATGCCACCTCTCAGAGAATTCATTCCAAAAGTTTATGTTTCTACCTTTCATTCATGGGAAGAAATAGGAAAATGGTTTTTTAATTTATCAAAAGAATGTGCAACCTATAATGAGGAAATAGAAAAACTGGTTGAGGAATTAAGTAAGGGGAAAAGTAAAAAGGAAAAAATTTCATCAATATACCATCATGTGTGCAAAAAAATCAGATATGTTGGACTTGAAATGGGAATTCACGGTTTTAAACCACATAATGCTACCGATGTATTCAGATTGAAATATGGAGACTGTAAGGATAAAGCGAATCTTATGAGAACAATGTTAAAAATAGCAGGAATAAAATCTTATATCTGTCTGATAAATACAGAAGGGAAAATCGCAGAAGAGATACCCTTCCCCGGTCAGTTTAATCATGCAATAATTGCAATCCCGGAGGAAGAAGGATTTATGTTTCTTGACCCAACATCTGAGGTTTTCTCTTTTCCTGACCTTCCACCTTCAGACCAGAATAGATATACACTTATTGCCAGTCCAAATCCACTTCTTGCAAAAACACCTTTACTTCCTCCTGAAAGAAATTCCAGAAAAAGAATAATACACGCCAAGATAGATGAAGAAGGAAAACTCCAGGCAAAAGTTGAAGTAATACCTGAGGGAATTTTTGAAGCATCCATGAGGGAAGGTTTCAGATATCTTAAAGAGATTGAGAGAAAAAGAACACTTGCAAGGGAATTAAACAGGCTAATTCCTGGCACTTCCCTTATTTCATTTGAAATTAGAGGACTTGAAAATCTCTCTGAACAACTTGTAGAAAATTATGAATTTTCCAATGATTTTTTTGGGATAAAGGTAAAAGATAGAATTATATTCAGACC
>JAGHCG010000026.1 GCA_021160565.1 bacterium
GAGTGTAAGTTAATAAATTTAAACATAAAGTTTTCCCACTTCCATAAGAATTCTCAATAAATACAGGGTTTTTATTTTCAATAAGTGTTTTCCCTCCTTTTAAAATCAACTCTTCTGGAATTACAACTGATAACTTTTTACCTGATATTTCAACTCCTGTTGTAGATGTAGAAGGCCATTTTTTCCTCATAACTCCAAATAAGTCCTCCATATCGTTTTCCTCTACCATCTTTCCATGCTCATCAAAAAGTCCTGGTAATACATCAGCAATTATTATTCCTCCATTTTTGACGAACTTTTTTATTTCTTCTCTTTCCTTTTTTGAAAGACAGAATATTGAAGGGAGAACAAGACATTTATAACTTCCGTTTTTTAAAATACCTTTTTCAATTTCTTCTCTTGACAAAATATCTGGATAATACCACAACTCTCTTAAAACCCTCAGGAGAGAATATTTTGCTTTATTATAATTAAACCATGTGGTTTTACTCAAAATAGTGGTCAGATGTAAATTGGGTTGAGAGTGGAGAACTGCTACTGGTGAAAATTCAGCTTTCCCTGAGAGTAAAAGTTTTCCTATTCCTTTTTTTATTTCTCGGGTAGATTCTACAACAGCAGAAAATTGAGGAGTTAGAGTAAAATCAGGATTGAAAGCAGCATAGTCAGGAACTTTTTCCAAAAGAGAATAATATCCTATTCCATTTCCTCCGTAAAGCAATTTTTCCCATGGGTATCTCTTACCTTTTTCAACGCTGGAATTATAAAGTCCCCAGTCCCAAAGTAATCTATCAGAAGGTAAAAACGTATCCCAGTAAGGAGTCCCACCATATCCACCAACAGCTTTCATTGCTTTTCCAAGTTTGTAGTAGTCAATTCCTGTGAAAGAATTCCCTTCCCCCCATATTCCTTCTGCTCCAACATATGCATTTTTATCAACACTTTCAATAATCTTTCTTCCAAAATAATTTATGTCAGCAAAAACACTATCCATATGAAGACGATGGTCAATCCACCTTGAGAAGTTCTTCCTCTCTTTTTTTTCTATCAGTTCAGAAAGAGTTATTGGAGTAACTTCATCCCAGCTGGTAAAACTTGTTTCCCATTCTTTATTTAACTTTTCAAGTGAGCCATACTTACCACGAAGATATTTCCTTAAATCCTGAAGGCAGTATTTTGAAAAACAGAAATCATAATTTTCGTTCCAGTGTGAAAGTTCGTTTTCATCTCCAAGAGTGTAACCTAATGGAGCGTAAGGAGAAATTAGATTTGCTCTTTCAAGCAATATCTTTCTCATGCTTTCTCTAAAAGATGGATTAGAAAAGCAGGGATGTCTTTCAAGATTTTTTCCTCTTGAATGAGCTTTAAGAGAAAAAATATAAGGATATGGGTGTAAATTAGCCAGGACAATTTTCTCAAGTTTTTTTCTTTCATTACAATAACAAAGAGCACTATCAACTCCGTAATTTACAATTAACTTAAAAGGATAATTCTCAAGATAATTTTCTGAAGGTCCTCCCCATATTACAAAAAAGAAATCAGAGATATCTTTTTTCAATTTTACTGGGAAAAGTTTTATTTTCTTCTGTATTGGTTTACTCTGTTTTAGAATTTTTACTTCAATTATGTGAGCAATTGTTAGCGGCTGAAAAGAGGGAAAAGAGAAAGGAATTTTTTCTTCAGGAGGATACTTTTGAGAAAAAATGAGACGGTTAAACCCGTCTTTTAAATTTATCTCAACTTGCTTTCCTTCTGTATTTTTTATTCCATATATTTCAATTTCTCCTTTTACAATTTCCCTGGGCAAATATCCTTCTTTCTCAGAAAGTATTTTTATTCTGTAAAAATCAGGAATTTCAATATAGGTGGAGTACCAGTCAATAACTTTTGCATCTTTCTTCAAAAAGACATCAACAAAATGAGTTCCCGAAGGAAGAAATGGTAATGGAATAGAAAATATGGTACTTTTATTTTCCTCTCTGGATTCAAATTCATTTTCTCCTTCTTCATTTCTTATCCTTAAATAAATTTTGGTTTGCTCTATTCCCATTCCTCTTATTTCCCCTTCAATTTTTCCCTCTTTTATCTCCACAGAAACAATTCGCATTTCAGGCATTTTTCGTGCAAGTTTTAAAAGAAGCTTACATATAAAAGAAAGAGAATAATCATACTCCACAAAATTACATTTATTTTCAGGTGTAAGGTAAAGCAATTCACCTCTTCCACTTTTATAGGTGAGGAAACATGCGTATCCCTTCCCTATTTTACTTTCACTTATATATTCTTTTGCAAAATCCTTTTCATCTTTAAATTTTGAAAAATGTGGAATTTTTCTAAATGGAAATGAACTAACTGTGGACAAATCTTGCTTTTGAATTTTTCCATTTTTGAATAAAGTATAAATTTTCCTTTCAAGTCCCTGGGGATCAACAAAAAGAAAACCAGTTCCATTTTTTATCTTCTCAATAATTTTATCTCTTATATCCTCCGGAATACTTTTCCATTTAATTGCACCCATCACAATTACATCAAATCTGTCTTCTATCTTTCCTCTTAAATAATTCCATGTTTCTCTTCTATACTGTGTCTGTGTCAGAGGAACGGGTATCTGGACATAATCCATATCAAGCCGTTCTGCCAGCTCAATAGTTTCTCTCTGACTGTAAGCAGGGCTTATTAGAAGAACTTTTATTTTTCCATAATAATAGGGTTTTGCCCATCTGGTATGAGGTGTTATAACTTTTTCTATAATCTGGCTATAGGGAAAATCTAACTCTGTAAAAGAAAGATTTATAAAGAAGAGAGAAAAAAGAAAAAAAGTGAGAAATTTTTTCATTTTTTCTCCTCTTTTTCAACCTCAATATAAATTTTCGCTTTTGGTAATGGAGAAGAAACATCTGCACTGGAGAAAGTGAGATAATTCATCTTGCCTGCTTCTATTTTTCCACATTTTCCCATAAGTTTATCAGAAACATCCCTTACTTCTCCCTCCTTCACCAATCTGGCTCTATTTTCTTCTATTATCAGTTTTTCTCCTTTTTGTAGAGTTCCTGTCCAGATAACCCTGTCATTATTAAAAAGAATTGAAGGTTCGGTAAGATACTCTGAAAGACACTCAAGGATAATCTTTGTTTTTAAATCCCTCCCTTTTAAATTAAAAGCAGGATATAAAAACTTTGCTGGGATTTTTCTTACAATGAAGAATTTTTCAGGCAATATTTCCATTTTACTTTCTTTATAAATCCTTTTAACTTCTGGAAAATTATCTCCACAAATTTTCACAATGAGTGGATTGGTTTTAGAAACAGTTTTATTTTTAATCTTTTTTAACCACCATATTACAGAAATGTATTCATCCGCGGAAATATTCCCTATTTTCAAAACAGGAGGGGGAGATACATAAGGTTGAATGGAATAACCTTCTGGAATAGATATTGAAACTTTAACGTTTTTAAGAACTGCTTCTTCTTTTTTCAGATACCATGAAGTATCTCTCACATTATGAATTATAATTCTCACCCCCATGTATCCATCTATTTTTGTGCCTTCCGAATCATATTTTATTTTAATCTCTGGCAGAAGATATTTGTTGATTATCTTCATTCCCACTCTTCTCTGAGCGCAAAATCTTCTATAATGTGAAACAATACTTAATTTTCTGTAATTATCATCAGGAGGAATACTTTTATCATCGTTCCATTCTCCTCTATAGCAATTACCTTCACAATAAAAGAAATAGCCAAGATTTTGTGGAACTTTTGTCTCAGCAAGTTTTATTGCTTCTTCCCATCTGCAAAGACGCATTCCACCTGGATGGGAAAGCTGAGAAAAGAATAACCAGTTATGTTTTCTTGCAAGTTCAAGATATCTATTCCATACATATCTATTATTTGGATAAGCAAAAAATCCGTCAGCAACACCTTTTTTTATAATTTCGGAATAATATATCGGAAGAAGATTTCTCTTTTTCAAACTTACTCCTTTTGGGTAAAAATCAAGCGTTTCATGATTTGTCTGTATCCATACGAAAACCCACCTTCCCCCTGATTCTTTTTTTATATAACTGTTAATTTCATTGAGAACCTCTGCAAACTTTCTCCCCCACCATCTTCTTGTTTCCTCATCCCATTTAAGGGGTTTTCCCCTCTCTTTCTCAATTTGCTTTTTATATCTCAGGAGAGAAGGCCCAAGTTTATCTTCATCAAGATTCCTTATTTCCATATCTGTAAAATGTCCAGGTAATTCTTCAAGGAACACAAAACCGACTACATTCTCAGGTTTTGTAATATAATCAAGGACTGAATGAATCTGATATTTTATCTCTTTGAAGATTTTTTCTTTCACGCCAGGTTTGTAAAGATAATCAAGAAAAGTTGCCATATATCTGTTTTCTTTATATCCGAGATTACATATTGGCCAGAGTCTAACCATAATTTTTAACTCAGGATTTATTTCCAAGAATTTATTAAGCATCTCTGTGGTTTCTTTTGATGGTCCAGGGGGATTTCCAAATGTGAGCATAACCCAATCCATTCTTGCCCTATCAAGATATGTAAATCCAGCATATTTATCAAACTCTCCTGCACCTGCTCCATATGAACCAACTCCCAGATACCAGTAATATGATTTGGAAAAACTATTCTGGGAAAAACACAGGAAGGAAAATATGAATATGAAAATTATTAATGTCTTCTTTTCCATTTTTCACTCCTTCATCAATTTCTTTATTTCTTCCAGCCACTTTCTATATTCAATTTCAAATTCTCCATTCATTGAACATAGATTATCAAAAGAGATTGGATCAAGAATAATCTGTCCCTTCCCAATCTTAAATACACATCTTCCTTCTTTTTTTAATTTTCCGAGAAGATTCTCTACTCCAGTTAATTTTTCAAGTGCAGGCAGGATATCTGAATCCTTCATAAACTCAATCTCACCACCGCACGCACAATCAACACTTTCATCATAACTTCTCTCTGAAAGAGGATCTACACTCATACCTGATAAGAAATCAATACCCATATCTTCACCTGTCAGAATAACTGTATTTCCTTTTCTTATGTAATTTCTCAAAACAGAAAGTTTTTCAACCCAGTTAACCTGATTCAATAATTTCATTATTCTATGCCTTCCTGTATCTTTTTCAAACGTATAATAACTTAAATCTCTTCTGTTCATTATTTTTCCGGAGAGATAAAATTTTTTAAGAGAGTTTAAAAGAGTAATAAATTCCTCATCTGAAATTTCAATTTTTTCTAACTTGGAGGATGGATAAAATATATCGGAA
>JAGHCG010000019.1 GCA_021160565.1 bacterium
CCTGTTTTTTACCGGGATATGTAATTTTCCCTTCACTCAGTTTTGCAACCATCTTTATTTCCTTTTCTCTTTCAATTTCTACCAGTTTATATATTGTTGAAAGGTATGGGCAATCAGAAGAATTTACCAGTCTTGTTCCCACTCCAAAACCATCAACGGGACAGCCAGATTTTACAATTTCATAAATTTTATATTCATCAAGGTCTCCACTCAAAAAAATCCCTGTATCTTTCATTCCAATTTCATCAAGTATCTTCCTCACTTTTTTTGTTTCTTTTTTAATATCTCCTGAGTCAATCCTCACTGCTTTAATTCCTTTTCCAATCTCTGTGATTTTCTTCACTGCTTTCTCTGAATTAAATGTGTCTATAAGTAAAACTGTACTTTCAGGGAAATTCTCATAATATTTTTTGAAAGAAGTTTCTTCATCTTCAAAAGCAAGAACAAAAGAATGAGCCATTGTTCCAAAAGTTGGAATATTGAAAATTTCTCCTGCCATTACATTTGAAGTTCCATCAAATCCAGTTATATATGAGGCTCTTGCAGCAATTAAAGAAGCACTCATTCCTGGTGTTCTTCTTGCTCCAAACTCAACAACCATTCTTTTTTTCCCATCAAAAGTAGATGAATAATAAACTCTTGAAGATTTGCTTGCTATAAGAGTTGGATAAGAAAACAAATTAAGAATTGCAGTTTCAAGCAGTTGAGATTCAATTATTGAAGATGTAATTCTCAAAACAGGTTCACCTTCAAAAAAAATTGTTCCTTCAGGAATTGCCCACAAATCTCCAGTAAATTTGAGATTTTTAAGAAAATCAAAAAATTTTCTATCAATTTTTTTAAAAACTGGATGAGAAGAAAGATATTTTATATCCTGCTCAGAGAAATGAAAATTCAAAATATAATTGATAATATGTTCAAGTCCACAGGCAACAAGGTAATTCCTGTTTTCCGGAAGATTTCTGACCCATAATTCAAAAGTTGCCTGTGTATCTGGAATTTCCTTCCAGTAAACATAGGACATCGTAATTTCATATAAATCAACTAAACTTCCTTCCCCTCCCAAAATTATACATTTTTCCATTTTGCAAATCCTCAAATTTTTATTTTACCATATAATTAAAAGTAGACATCCAGAAACATCATAAAAGCAAGACCAAAAAGAAAAAATAAAGTAGCAATATCCTGATTTTCTTTAATTTCTGGTATTACTTCTTCTACAACAACAAAAATCATAGCTCCTGCTGCAAAAGATAGAGAAAAAGGTAATATTTTCTTTAAAGATCCTACAAAAATAGCCCCTATTACTGCAAAAACTGGTTCTACAATTCCGGAAAGTTGTCCCCAAAAAAAACTTTTTCTTTTACTTAGATTTTCATTTCTTAAAGGAAAGGAAACAGCAATTCCCTCAGGAAAATTTTGAATTCCTATTCCAATGGCAAGCATACATGCAGAAATTAGCGAAGAGTAATCAGAAAAATATTTTAGAGAACCAAAACTAACTCCAACAGCAAGCCCTTCAGGAATATTATGTAATGTGATGGCGAAAACTAATAAAAAAGCAGGAGGTAAGGTTGTTTTTGTCCTTTCAGTATTTTTCTCTTTCAACTTAGGGTGTAAATGAGGAATGAATCTATTAAGAAGATATAAAAATAAACTTCCTAATAAAAACCCAACTGTAGAAGAAAAAGCAGGAGAGATTTTTACTATTTTTGAATATTCAATAGAAGGAAGTAAAAGAGAAAAAAAACTTGCCCCTGTCATTATTCCCCCGGAAAAAGCGAGAGACATATCAAACAATCTTTTATCAGGTTTCCTACTCAAAAATATAAGAGAAGCACCGAGAAGAGTTATAAACCATGTAAAAACTCCGCCAAGAAAAGCAAGATAGATAGGATTTTTTCCAAAAAGATAGTAAAAAATCATTTCTTTTTAATTTTTTAATTAATTTCTTCTTTTCAAGATATTTTCCTCTAATGCAATGATGTCTCAAAAAATAATCTATTTTTTAAATTCCAAGTTCTTTTTTAATTTCTTCTTTATCAAATCCAACTATTATTTTCCCATTTATTTCAACTACAGGAACTCCAGGATAATCTATTTTTTTCATCATTTCCTGAAAGTATTCTCTATTTTCTCCAACATTCAATTCCTCAAACTGGATATTATTCTGAAGTAAAAATTCTTTCAACATCTTACAGTAGGGACATGTGGAAATTGTGTAAATTCTGACTTTCTTTTCCATACTTACTCCTTCTTAATTTTCTCTGCCAGTTCTTTCACTCTTTCAATACATTCTTTTTTCTTTTCTATCTCTCCTTTTTCTGCCACTCCACAACATAAAACCTCTCCTGAATATTCTGCTCCAATTGTCTTAAAGAAATTTTTAATTATTGCCTTTGCATTTTCAAAAAAATCTTTCCTTTCAGATGCTTCAACACACAGAAATAAACCTTTCTTCTTTTTCGGAATGAATGTTTTGAATATATTTATGGCAAGCCACTGACACTGAAATCTATCAATCATCATTTTAATCTGAGCGGTCACACTTCCAAAAAAAATTGGAGAAGCAATTACAACAAGGTCTGCATTTTCAATTTCAGGATAAAGTTTCTGCATATCATCTTCTATTTTACATTTTCCATCTTTCCTTATATTTTCGCATTCCTGACAGGGAACAAATCTCATCTCATTTAAAAAAAATTTCCTTATTTCAGCATCACCCAGCCCTTCTAAGAAATTATTAAGCAAAATTTCACTGTTTCCACCTCTTCTTGGACTTCCATAAATCGCAACCACCTTAAATTTCATTTAATCTTTCTTTTCCACCATCTGCTCTCCACAGCAGATTTCAGGTTTGCCAGATGTTTTTCCACATTTTTTACATACATACACTTTCTCTTTTTTTGAACCACATCCACAGTTCTTACACATTTTTACTCTCCTCCTTATTTTTGCACATTACAGAATTCTCTTACTTTTATATTTTCAGAAGAAACAGGGAAAAATGCTTCTGATTTTTCTCCAATACAATTATATCATATTACCACAAATTTCACATTTATAAACCTCTCCTCTTTCAGCCATCACTTCCTCCCTTTAAAACTTTTTAAATTTTTCTGATGAAATATTACATACAGGACAATTTTCACACAACTTTTCGAGAACACACAGGACAGATATAAATTTCTTCAATTTCCATATCTTTTTCCTCTTTCACTTTTTTCTTTGCCTCCCAGTAAAGGTTTACATGAATTTTTTCTGCTTCTATGGCATAATGAATTAACCTACGTGCTCCTTCTTTATTCCGAAGATTTGCTATTGCATCAAAAGAAGGATACATTTCTTCCACCTCATATGTTTCTCCATCAATCACTCAAGGTCTTCAAGAATACTTATAAGGTCATCTTCATGTTCAATCTCATCTTTCAGAATTTCAAGAGATATCTGATAAGTAATCGGGTCTCCTTCTTTAACAAATTCTGAAAGGTTTTTATATGCCTCTATTGCACACTGCTCTCCTTTTATATTTTGCTTTAAAATCGGGATAGTATCTGGATTCTCAGGTGCTTCATATCCACAGTTTGTAAGTTTATACCACTCTTCTGGACTTAAAACCGGTGTTCCCCCCAGTTGAATAATTCTGTCAGCAAGCATTCCTGCATGCCTTAATTCATCTCCTGCATGCTGGGTTAACTCTGCTACTACCTGTTCTCTCATCTTTCCTTTTACCACTTTTGCTCCTACCCAGTACTGATAATAAGCAAGCCACTCATCTGAAAGTGCTTTATTGAGCAAACTTATCAATTCATTTACATCCACTCCTATTATTTCTTTCCCTTTTCTTTCCATATCCACCTCCTTTCATAAATTCACACTTTTATGTTTCTCTTCTATCTCACAAGCAAGTTTTTCAATTTTCTCAAAGTCTTTTTCCTCTGGATAACCTTTTATAATCACCGGCTCAATTAACTCCACTCCAG
>JAGHCG010000240.1 GCA_021160565.1 bacterium
GAACATATAAAATTCCTTCATATATTAAAATCCTTCTCGGGGAAGAAAGTTTAATAAAATCACCTTTATATTCCATTGTCTCTTTAGAAAATTTCTGAATCTTATTTCCATGGATTGAATATAAATAATTTTCATCACAAGCAAGACCGGTTGAAGAATAATGCCAGCCGGGACCTAATGTTTTCGCATTTAATACAACCCCTGTTCTGGAATCTATCTCATAAAAATTATCACTCATTGTGTTGCAGTAAATTTTCTCTTCTTCTTCATCAAAAGCAAAAATCCCCCTGCTCAGATAAACAGCAATAATTCCTTCACTATCAGGACTGCCTCCATAAAAAATTTTCTTTGTTGAATTAAAACATGGACCTGGTAATCCACCTGAATTTCCAAAAGTTTTCTCATAAAAAATGGGAAATTTGAAAATATTTTTCTCTTCACCAAAACAGAGCAAACCGGAAAACAAAATAAAAATTAATAACAATTTTTTCATTTGTTTCCTCCTAAGTTTATGTTGTATTCTCTTCTCCTTTTTCAAAATTCACCTCCAAGGGTCAAGAAGGATTTTTCCACATTCACCTTTGATTTGGAGTTCAAATGCCTCTTTTGCTTTAGACATAGGAAACCGATGAGTAATCAACATATCTATTTCTGAAGATAGTTCAGAAATCAATTTCATAAATTCTTCCGCATAATTTAATGGCCAGTGCCATATCCCATATATGGTAAACCCTTTTTGTGCTATGTTATCAACCTTTAAGTGTCCACCCCATCCAATAAATGCTATCTGGCCACGACGACGTGTTGCATTAATACAGAACTCCCGGGCAGAAGGAACCCCCGAACATTCAATAGATATATCAGCCCCATTTTTTCCTGTTATATCTTTTATTTTTTTCAATGCATCAGGGTCATGGGGATTAATAATTGCTCTTGCTCCAAGTTTCAAGGCAAGTTTACATCTATAAGACACGCTATCTATGCCAATTACTGAAGCACCAAGTTTAGCAAAGATAATTACAACTCCAAGACCTACCGGCCCAAGACCTGTAACTACCACAGTATCACCGGGGTTCACTTTCACTCTCTTTGCAGCGCCAAAAGCAGGTCCTAATCCACAACACGCCATAGAGGCATGCTCATAGGACATATTGTCAGGTATTCGCAGTAAAAGCCAATCCTGCTTTATACAATACTGAGCAAATGTAGCAGTTCCCGTTTGTGAACCACACACCTTCAGGGGGTCAACATAGTGTTCACAATAGATATAATCTCCACTTTTGCAGAGCTCACAGGTGCCACACGGATACCCTGGCATTACCACAACTCGGTCTCCTTCTTTTACCTTTCCATCCCTTGCCACCTCTACTACCTCCCCAGCGGCCTCATGTCCAAGGGACTCAGACTTTTTACCTTCCTGGTAATCTTTATACTCGGTGCACATCGGCGCCACCACGATTTTTACCTTAACAAATTCTCCTTTAATTACTGGCTCCGGTTTTTCAATCAGAGCGCATTTTCTTTTCCCTGTTATACTCAATACTTTCATTGAAATTTCCTGATAATGCGTTCAATTAAATCTTCTGATGGGTTGAATTTAGATAATCTTATTGGCCTTCCCTCCAGTGCACTTTGATAAACTGCAAGAATAGATTTCCATTCCATTAATGAGTCCTTTAAACTGGTGCCTGGCGATATTCCTGTTTTCAGCCAGTTGAACATTGAACGGTGAAAAGCAGCCTGTGCTTGAAGATTATTTTCTTTCCATTGCTCCATTCCACCGAAATCTCCTGATTCATCTAAACTGCCTCCAACAATTTCCCATCTTCCAAATTCTTCAAACTTGACATGTCCCTTATCAGTATAAGCAATGATACGAACATGTTTCCACACTGTTTTAGAAGCACTACATCTTGGAGAAATATTTCCTGTTGTCCATACTCCTCTCACTCCATTAGAAAAAATAAAATATGCCTCTGCCGCTTCAGACCCAGGATGGTAAGGGTCGGAAATGTCCCATCCATAAATATTTCCGAAAACCATTTCAATTTCTGGGTCACCGGCTAAAAAACGACCATAATTAAGAATGTGTGTTCCCTGACCGGTAGAATTCATCCCAGCCGACATTTCAATAAACTTTACCTTCCCGAGATTTCCTCTTTCTATAGCCCTTTTACATTTAAGCAAATATTTCTGCCAGCGAAACTGATGGCATACAGCAAACTTGGTTTCGGTCCTTTTTTCCAGTTCTACAAGTGCTTTCCAATCAGAAACACCTATAGCTACAGGTTTTTCAACAGTGCAGAGAGGAACTTTCATTTCCGATACAATCTTCATTAGTTCAACTCGTGGCTGAGGAGGAGTAGCAATATGGACAATATCTGGCATTTCCATAGAGAGCATATCGTATAAATTAGAGTAAACCTTCAGCCCGTATTCAGAACCTACTGATTGCCGTTTTTCAGGAGTAGGAGAAAAACAGGCAGTTACATTGGCTTCTTTGATATACTTATATGCTTCAATATGAAATACTCCCCGACTGCCACATCCTACTACAACTGCTTTAAATTTTTTCATCATACTATCTTTTTTCAATTATTTATCAACGCAACAGGAAAAATATGGATTGAGTTGTACCTGTTGCTATATCCTGAAATTTAAGCATCCACTTCCCCTTGGGTTCATTTAATGCTAATGGTATTCTGAAACTTGCTTTTCCTGTCTTTGTTTCCAGATTTTGCTTTAAATATCTCACCTTTTTCCCATCTGGTCTTTTAACCTGAAGATTTATGACATGCCTTTCTGGCTTACTATCTGTCTTCAATTCTACTTCTCCCTCAATATATTCTCCAGGAGAAAAAATCTGTTTTTTCAAATGAACATCAATTTTATTTAACTTATATGGTAATAAACCATAAAGTTTAACTTCATAAGGAGAAATTTCATCCTCAATCTTTTTTTTAAAACCCAAATGTTTCCCATTTAAAACATCATATAAATAACCTTTTCTACCAAAGTCAATAGTAAATAACCCTTCTATTTCATCTCCTTCATTTTTTAC
>JAGHCG010000243.1 GCA_021160565.1 bacterium
AATTCTTTCTTCAATATCTGTTGGACTTTTCATAAAACCAATTATTCTTGCTGCATCTCCCCATTCTTTTTCATCTATATTTCCATCAATGACAGGAATTTTTTTTATAAGAGGAAGAGTAATTTCTGGGATTGAAAATGATTTGCTATTGGTAGGTACTGAAAATAAAAAAAAGAGAATTAAAAACACCCACCCTTTCATTATATCCTCCATTTTTTTACATTAATTTGATTAATACCCTTCCGGGTAAAATAAACTTCCTCTTTCTCCGGGTCCATACCCGGCATTTGGAACTGTCCCTGATGGTACAGGTACATTATAAAAATGCATACTGTATCTGTTTCCTTCTGGATGTATATTTGATGGCTTTTGTTTTCCAGGAACTACCCAGGCAACATTTCCACCAAGATAAAGGACATTACATCCACCAATCCCTTTTGAATTACTGCTCCCTCCTGTCCCCCCTCCATGATTATATTTCACTGGATTGTTATTCAAACTTGTTATAAATCTTTTCCCAATTTCCTGATGCCACCAGGGAGCAAATTTCCTATCTGCCATAATTGCTGTTTCTGGTTTATCTTTTTCTCTCAATCCAACCGCATAGGCATAAGAACACCTTCTAATTCCTGGAAGTCCTGTTTCTGATGGACTTTCTTCTGTTGCAGGACATATGAAAATTTCATAGTTTCTTAAATATTGAGGACCTTCAATATCATCATCTGTGGGGTCAAGTTGTCCTGTCAGAAGTGCAAGAGAACGGGTGCAGGAAACAGGAGCAGAATAATCTCCACTTTTGGGCCACTCATATCCTACCCAGTGCCAGGTATAATCTGTTTCTGTTGCTTTTGGAAACCATTCATCATAATCCTGGGCATACATATGTAGAGCAAGTCCAATCTGTTTTAAATTGGAAACACAAACAGCCATCTGTGCTCTCTGTTTTGCCCTTGAAAGAGCGGGAAGTAATAAAGAAGCAAGAATTGCTATTATCGCAATTACCACAAGAAGTTCAATTAAAGTAAATCCCCTTTTCATTTTCCACCTCCTTAACTTTATTAAAATACTTTAAAATGTTTTCCCCAGGGGTCTGAGGTTGCCCACCCTCTGAATTCGTTATAACTTACCCATCTCACATGACCATCAACAAAAAGAAAATTCACACCACCTTTTGCTTTTGAATCATAAGGGTATCCTGTTGGATGGAATGGATACCATGAAGAGCCATGATACGGGAAAATCTGATTTCCAGCAGTATATCTCCCTCCATTTTTATTGCAAGGATTATACCATTTTTCACTTCTTCCTGTTGCATCTCCTGCATATATTAAATCTGACTGATAATTCATAATACTTAATTTTCTGGGGGTTCTGAAAAAAGCAGTTCCATTTATTCCTATTGTTTGAGCCCAGTACAGTTTATCTGTAAATTCTGGTTTAAAAGGGTCTCTTATTTTCATAAGTTCTTGTGCAGTTGAACTTCTAATCTCTGGAGAGGAAGGACATACCCATAAAATTCCATTGTTTTCCACATAAGGCATAAGGGCTTGAACCCAAGATATATTACCAATATACCAGGAAGGAATGTAATCATTATAATCATTGGCATACATATGAACAGCGTTTCCTATCTGTTTTAAGTTATTCATACAGGTCGCCATTCTTGCTCTTTCCCTTGCCCTTGAAAGGACAGGAAGAAGCATTGCTGCCAGAATTGCTATTATTGCTATAACAACCAGTAATTCAATCAGAGTAAAACCAGATTTTTTCATCTTCTCCCCCTTTTTAAAATTTTAGAAGTTTTAAAAGACCAGAGATTAAAATATATTTTTGAAGGAAAAATTCCTGTTTTGGTCTCCAGTATGCTCCCCTTTCTCCCCTTAACCCTTTTGACTAAACTGTTCATCATTTATTTACGGTGATTATTTACGGTTAATTATAAACCATATTTTCCTTTTTGTCAAATTTTTCTTACCACAAAGATTTGACATTATTTTTCAGAAAGGGTAAAATGAGAAAAAGGATGGTTATAAGTTAATGAAAGTTAATTTAATCTCGCCGAGGTCCCCTGTAGACTGTGCTACTGAAAGAGAAAAAGCAATTCAGTTTTCTCGGTTAAGTTTATCCACTGTAGCCGCATGGTTTCCTCCAGAAGCAGAAGTTCGGATAATAAATGATAATATAGAGGAAATAAATTTTGATGAAAAGGTTGACCTTATAGGGATAACAGCGCTTACTTCCACTGCTCCTCGTGCTTATGAAATTGCTGATAAATTCAGAGAAAGAAAAATCCCTGTAATACTGGGAGGTATTCATCCCTCTGCTTTACCAGAAGAAGCCTCAAAACATGCTGATTCAGTAGTTATAGGAGAGGCAGAAGGAGTTATGGAGAATTTAATAAATGATTTTCGGAAAGGGAGTTTAAAAAAATTTTATTCCAATTCTAAAAGAATTCCTCTGATAAATTTACCCTTACCAAGGAAGAATCTAATCCATGGGAGTAAATTTTATCGTGAATGGAATATGGTTCAGACAACAAGGGGTTGTCCTTTTTCCTGTGATTTCTGCAGTGTTTCAACTTTTTTTGGAAGAACTTATCGTACCAGACCAGTTTCAGAGGTAATCAGGGAAATAAAACAATTTCCCCATCGCACCATTTTCTTTGTGGATGATAATATAACCGGGCATCCAGAATATGCTAAGAAACTTTTTAAGTCTCTCATTCCTTTAAGAATAAGATGGTTTGGCCAGAGTTCCATAACCATTGCTAAGGATAGGGAATTGCTCAGATTAGCTTCTAAGAGTGGTTGTTTTGGGCTTTTTATAGGATTTGAGAGTTTATCCAGCGCTAATTTGAAAAGTGTAAGTAAAGGGACAAACCATGTTGAAGAATACAGGGAAGCAATTAAGAAAATACATGACTATGGAATTGGAATAGTTGGTGCTTTTATTTTTGGTTTTGATTTAGACGATACAGGTGTTTTTGAAGAAACTGTTAAGTTTATTGATAGAAATCAACTTGAACTGGCAAGTTTCTCAATTCTCACACCTCTTCCAGGAACAAGATTATATGAAAAAATGGAAAGAGAAGGAAGAATAATAGAAAAAGACTGGGCAAAATATACATGTGGAGAGGTAGTATTTCATCCAAAATTGATGAGTGTAGAACAACTTCAGGAAGGGTATTACTGGGCAAGAAAGCAAATTTCCTCCTATGCTTCAATATTCAGAAGAACCTTGCATTTAAGAAAATCGACGATTCTCTCCCTTCCAGTAAACCTGATGATGAGGAAAGCAACCCGTGCCTTTTTAAAGAGAAAAAAATCCAATTCCTGAGCAAAAGAAATTTTTAAAACCTCAAATATTCAGTTGGGCTGACAGTTTTCTCAAAAAATCTCTCGCGTGGGCTATATCTTTTGCAGGGTCTTCTCCAACTTCTCTTTCAATTGTGAAGAATCCATCATAACCGATTTCCTTCATTGCCTTCAGATAATTTGGCCAGTCAACTCCACCTTCACCAAGAGGGAGTTCCTGCCACCTTTTCTGACCATTTTCATCAGGAAGTTTTATTCCATCTTTTGCATGTGTATGGACAATGTAATCTTTCAGAGTATATACTCCTTTCACAGGGTCATCTCCTGCAACCATGACAAGATTTGCAGGGTCATAATTCACTTTAAGTCCTGGATTGCCAATAAAGTCAAGGAGTTTTTTCAGTAATTCTGCTGGTTCAGGTCCTGTTTCAGTTGCAAGGAAAACACCTCTATCATAAGCATAAGTTCCAACTTCAGGAAGAGATTCGACCATTGTTTTCCATGCTATATCATTTTCATCTTCTGGGACAACTCCTATATGTGTTGTGACAACATTAACTCCAAGGTCAACAGCAAGGTCAATTACTTCTTTTGTTCTTTCAACTCTCCATTCAACACTTTTGGGGTCAGCAAATCCATGCCCACCAAAATCACCAACAAGGGCAGATATTGTAAGGCCGAGAGAACTGACAAAATGTTTGAAATCATCTCTTGCAGTTTTACTCATATTCTTCGGGTCAAGTTCTCCATGAGTTGCATATGGCTGAATACCTTCAATTTCAAGTTCTGCTGCTTTTTTTATTGCTTCTTTAATAGGTAATCTGAAACTGTCAGGTATAACTCCTATTTTCATTTTTCCCTCCTGTTTTTAATTTTCAATTTTAAGTTTTTTCACTATCTTCTGTCAAAAAAATTTCTATAGCAACATCAGGACACACAATAACACATCTTTTACATCCATTACACTTTGTATCATCTTCAACTTCTATGTAGTGATAACCCATTTTATTGAAAGATTTTGATACTTTAAAAACACCTTTTGGACAATTTTCAATACAGAGTTTACATCCCTTACATTTTTCTTTATTCACAATTACCTTAAACATCATTTGCTCCAGTTGAATTTTGAAGACAATTTCTCAAAAAATTTATCATCATCCATTATAATTTTTACTTTTCTTTCAGAGGAAGTTATTTCAACAGAAAAGTTTTTATCAATGTGGTAATTCCTCTGCCCATCAATCACAATTTCACCTTCTGGAGAAACTTTTAAAGTGTAAATTTTATCCGGAGAAAGAA
>JAGHCG010000022.1 GCA_021160565.1 bacterium
GGGGGAAATAGTGCTTTCCTCTCCTTCTTTTTTCTATTATCTTTCAATTTTTTAAATAGGAGGAAGAAGATGGAGAAGGAAAAGAGAAATTTTATTTTGATTTTCAGTGACCAGCAGAGGTGGGATACTGTGGGAGTTTATGGAAATCCAATGGATTTAACTCCAAATATAGATAAACTTGCTGAAAATGGAGTGAAATTTGAATATGCTTTTACAAATCAACCTGTTTGTGGACCAGCAAGGGGATGTCTTTTTACAGGAAAATATGCAACAAATCATGGAGTATGGAAAAATGGATATGGAATAAATCCTGAAGATAAAACAGTTGCTTCCATTATGAAAGAAAATGGATATGTTACAGGATATGTGGGAAAATGGCATCTTTCTCCACATCAGGAAGGAGCAGGAGCGGTTCCTGAAAAATACAGAGGAGGTTTTGAAGATTTCTGGGAAGTTGCAAATGTTCCTGAGCATACTTCCCATCCTTATGAAGGTTTCTTATATGATAAAGATGGGAAAGAAATAGAATTTAAAGGAATTTATAGAGTGGATTTTTACATTGAAAGAGCAATTGAGTTTATCAAAAAAGCACAGCAGCCATTTTTCCTCACAATTTCCTATCTTGAACCACACCAGCAGAATGACTGGAAAAGGATGGTTGCTCCTGAAGGATATGCGGAAAAATACAGAAATCCATATGTTCCACCTGACCTTAAATTTTTCCCAGGTGATTGGTTTCAGCAACTTCCTGATTATTACGGAGCAGTAAAAAGAATAGATGAATGTGTGGGGAAAATAGTTGAAGTATTGCAAGAAAAAGGAATTTTTGAAAATACAGTAATAATTTATACAACAGACCATGGATGTCACTTCAAAACAAGAAATACAGAATATAAAAGGAGTTGCCATGAAAGTTCTGTGAGGATTCCTCTAATTATAAGTGGAGGAAGAATTCCTTCAGGAGTTATTAAAGATATGGTATGTACAATTGATATTCCTGCAACAATTCTTGATATGGCAGGAGTAAATATCCCAGAAGAATTTGAAGGAGAAAGTTTACTTCCTGTTATAGAAGGGAAAAAAAGACTGGAAAGGAAAGAAATATTTATCCAGATAAGTGAATATATGGTGGGAAGAGCAATAAGAACGGAAAGATGGAAATACTGTGTTGTTGCTCCTGATAAAAGTGGAGTAAAAGACAGTTTCTCAGAAAATTATATTGAATATCAACTTTATGACCTTTATTCTGATCCTTATGAACTTGTTAATCTTGCTGGGAGGGAAGAATATAAAGAGGTTGCAGGTTATTTGAGAGAGAGATTGAAGAAAAAAATTGAAGAAGTTGAAAAAATAAAAATTGAAATTGAAGAATCTAAGTTATATCCATGATACATTTCAAACCAGAAAATTGTTTTACAGACGTCTCATACTTTATAGGAAAGAAAAAATTTCTCAGAGAAGAGGATGTTGAATAGAGTGTGTAATTGAAGTGATGGACAAAGAAAAATATCTCAAAAGTATGAAGTTTGAAGGAAATGGAGAAGTTTTCTGCAGGGTAAGTATTGTTTATCCTGTGTGGGAGAAATATGAAAAACAACTTAAAGAAGTAAAAAGGAAATATCCAGAAATAAAAATAAATGTTGCAAAGAATGAGGAAAGAAGAAAAGGAAATAAAATAAAAGACAAATGGGGTTGTCTCTGGTACTATCCACTTGATTATCTTGATGGACAGGTGATAGAACACCCTCTTGAAAACTGGGAAAATCTTAAAGATTACAAATTCCCTTCTCCTGATGAGGAAATTGACTGGAAGAAATTTGAAAAGGAATTAAAGGAGAAGAAGAAAAAGGGAGAACTTTTATCTGCTGGAGTAGAACATGGTTTTTTGTTTCTCAGACTGACATATTTAAGAGGTTTTGAAAATTTTATGATTGATGTTGCTGAGGAAAACCCATTACTTTATCAGTTGAGAGACAAAGTGTGTGATTACTGGTTTGAAGTCGTAAAAAGATATGTATCTTATGGAGTTGAGATTATATATTTTGGCGATGACCTTGGATTACAAAATTCTCTTCCAATAAGCCCTACATCCTGGCGAAAGATTATAAAACCTGCCTACAAAAAAATATTTTCCTATTGCAGAAAGAACAATACAATGGTTTATCTTCACACTGATGGTTATATTGTGGATATAATCCCTGACCTGATAGAATGCGGGGTGAGTATTTTAAATCCCCAAGACCTTGTTAATAGGATAGAAAATCTTGAAAAACTTGCAAAAGGGAAAGTAGCAATTGACCTTGATATTGACAGACAGAAAATAACAGTTTTTGGGAAAAGAGAAGAAATACCTCAGCATATTTTAAAATGTATAAAAACACTTGGTTCTGAAAAAGGAGGATTATCTCTTATATGGGGAGTTTATCCAGGAACTCCTGTTAAAAACATAATTGCAACTGTTGAAGCAATGGAGAAATATAGATGCTACTGGTGCTCTTAACCTCTTGTCCGAACCAGGTTCGGTCATTCGGCCAAAGCAGTTTTCCAAATATATGAACATCAAATACTTCTCACCCCCGGGGTGAAGCAGAAGACAGGGAAAAACTATAAATTGATTTTTATACACAAAGAGAATAAAATATACCAACAGTAAGTAATAAAATTTCATTTTTAAAAAAGGAGGAGAGATGAAACTGGGACTGGTGACTTATATGATAGGCGCTGAATGGGACCTTGATACACTGATAAAAAAATGTGAAGAATTGAAATATGAAGGAGTAGAATTGAGAACAACACATAAACATGGAGTGGAAGTTTCTCTTTCAAAAAAGGAAAGAGAAGAAGTTAAGAAAAAGTTTGAAAATTCGTCAGTTAAACTTGTAGGACTTGGAAGTGTTTTTGAATATCACAGTCCTGACAAAGAAGAATTGAAAAGAAATATAGAGGGAACAAAAGAATATATAATTCTTGCAAAAGATGTTGGAGCAGAAGGAGTAAAAGTACGACCAAATGCCTTTCCAGAAGGAATACCAAAAGAAAAAACAATTGAACAGATAGGAATTTCTTTAAGAGAAGTGGCAGCATTTGGTGCTGATTATGGAATTAAAATACGTCTTGAAGTTCATGGACCTGGAACATCTCATCCCCCTTATATAAAGCAGATGGTTGATATAGCAGATCATCCGAATTTATATGTGTGCTGGAATTCAAATATGACAGATATTGACGAAACAGGTTCCATTGAAAATAACTTTAATCTTCTTAAAGATAAAATTGAAATATGCCACATAAATGAGTTATGCAATGAATATCCCTGGCTTACTCTTTTCAAACTCCTTATTGAGATGAATTTTGATGGATTTTGTCTTGCTGAAATTCTTTCAAATCCAGAACCAGAAAGGTTTTTAAAATATTACAGGTCTCTTTTTAACGCCTACGTTGAACTTGCAAAATTAAAGAAATAGTTATTCACTGAATTGAATTTGCCATAATTTGTGATAGAGTCCTTTCTTTTCATAAAGTTGCTGATGTGTACCTTCCTCAAATATTTTTCCATCTTTTAAAACAATTATTCTGTCAACATTTCTCAGAGTTGAAAGACGATGTGCAATTATAAAAACAGTTCTTTTCTCCATCACCCTTTCCAGTGCCTTCTGTAAAATTTTTTCAGATTCACTATCAAGGGAAGCGGTTGCTTCATCTAAAATTAAAATTTCAGGGTCTTTATAAATTGCCCTTGCCACAGATATTAATTGTTTCTGTCCTCCTGAAAGAGTTGTTCCTCTTTCTCCAATAACAGTTTCAAGTTTATCAGGTAAATTTTCAATAAATTCTTTCAACCCTACAATTTCAATAATTTTTCTGAGTTTCTCATCATCTTCATTACTTTTAAAGGTTATATTATTTCTTATAGTATCACGGAATAAAATTGGCTCCTGAGGAACAAATCCTATATGGTGCCTGAGAGAAGCAAGAGTAAAATCTTTTATGTTTTTCCCATCTATAAGGATTTCTCCATCCACAGGGTCATAAAATCTTAAAAGAAGTCCAATAAGTGTTGTTTTACCTGTTCCTGTTGGACCAACAATTCCTATTTTTTCTCCTTTTTTTACAGTCAGATTTATACCATCCAGAATTTTTTTATCTTCATATGAGAAAGAAACATCTTTAAATTCAATTTTTTCTCTTATCCCGCTGAAAATTTCTCTTCCTGTATCTTTAACCCTTTCCTCTGTGTCAAGTACTGAAAAAATTCTGGGAAGAGCAGAACTTGCATGTTTAAGATTTAAAAATGAAATTCCAACTCCTTTCATCGGACTGATTGCCGAAAATAAAGCAGCAAAAAAGAGGAAAAGAAATCCAGGGCTCATCCTCCCTTCAATTACATTTTTTGCTCCAAAATAAATCAATCCACTTGCTCCTATTGCTCCCATAATTTCAGTGAAAGGAGTTATTATTAAAATCCTTTTTGTTATTGAAAGAACAGTCCGGAAAATACCTTCATTTTCTTTTCTGAATTTCTCAACCATTGGTTTCTGAAGATTATATGCCTTTATTATCTTCTGGCCATATATACTCTCATTTATCACATTCCCAACATTCCCGTACATTTCCTGAATTTTTCTTCCAAGTTTTCTTAATTTTTTACCTATTTTAAATATTGGAAAAAGTAAAGGTGGGAAAATCAAAATGGAAATTGCACTTAATTTCCAGTCAATTGTGAAAATTATAACCATATAAAGAAAAGCAAGAAATGACTGGAATATTATCCGGGGAAAATGAAGTACAAAAGATGAATTCAGAAGACCCACATCATATACAATCCTTGTTGTAATTTCACC
>JAGHCG010000067.1 GCA_021160565.1 bacterium
CACATTCTCTTTTAATCTATCTATGCTTGTTTTAATTCTTGAAATAATCAGTTTATTTGAAATAAATTCTATCCCGAGAATTGAAAGTATTAAGAAAAGTCCGAGAAGATAAAATGAGATTATTCTTATAAATATTATTTTTCTGAAAAATCTTTCCCACCTTTTTTTCAGAATATTTATTTCTATCATATTAACTTCCTGGTGAGGAGTCCAAAACAAAGAGAGAAAAATCTCCCTTTGTTTTTTATCTCAAGAGGAATTAAATTCTCTTCCACCTCATCAAAAGGGTTCCATAATTTCATCTCCACTTCCAGCGTTTTTTCCAGTATTTCTTTAATTCCAGGTAGAGTAGCAGAACCACCCGTAAGTAAAAATTCCACTGGTTTTTCTCCACTTCTATGTTCAAAATATTTTAATCCAATACTAACCTCTTCAACCAGTTCTTCACAATTCCCCTCCACATATTTTTTTACTTCCTGATAATTTTCCTTTCTTAATCTAAATCTTTCTGCCTCTTCTGGGGAAATTTGCTCCATTTCTGAAATTCTCTCCGTTATTCTGTGTCCACCAAAAGAAATATCTCTGATAAAAGTAAAACCTTCCTTCTGAACAATCGAAAGATTTGTATTGGTATGCCCAATGTTGAGAATACAAACTGGCTTTTCCCAGTTCTTTCTCAAATATCCATAACAGTTTGCCACTGCAAGGCCATCTATATCCATAATAAGAGGGGTTAGACCACTTGAAGAAAGAATGTTGACAAAAACTTCACATTTTTCCTTTGGATACCCTCCCAAAAAAACATGCTTTTTCCCATTTACACTGAAAACTGAATAGTCATATTCAAGATTTTCAAGCCCTCCAGGGATTACCTGGAGGGCTTCAAGCTGAACTGCACTTTTTATTTCTTCTTCAGGCAATTCAGGTATTTCAAAATAATGAAGAATCACATCTTCTCCACTCACACTGCATATTGCTTTATTTCCCTTTACACCAAGTTTTTTCAAATATTCCTTCAAAAATCCACCCAGTATCCTCACTTCATTCTCTTCTGTAGCACGGCGAAAATTTTCCACCGGATTTTCTATCATTCCTATTCTTCTTATAAAAAGTTTCCCCTTTTTTTCATATCCTTCAATTATTTTTATATATTTGCCTCCTATATCTACCCCTACTTTAAGAGCCATTTTTTTAAATTCCTGAATAAGTTAAATTTCCATCCTGGTCTATTGTCACTGTTATCCCCGCTGCATCTCCTGTACCTGTCGTTCTGGCTGTAAATCCATTCTCATCTGCTGAAACAATTTCATAATCAGTAAAGTATTTATTCCCAGTCACATCAATTCCCAGGTCATCTTTATTTGAGGTATATCTCCCATGTTCTGAATAGTAGATTCTCTGAGCGGTCCTCACTGACCCAAGAAGTGCTGCTCCCTCAGCAGCCATTGCTTTTCTTACATTTGTTCTGTAAAGGGGGACTGCGATGGAGGCAAGTATCCCTACTATAATTACCACTGTCATAACTTCTACGAGTGTGAATCCACGCTTCTTTATCTTTTTCATGGCAGCCTCCTGTTACCTATTGAATGAATTATATTCCTGAATAGGTAATATTTCCGTCCTGGTCTATTGTCACTGTTATCCCCGCTGCATCTCCTGTACCTGTCGTTCTGGCTGTAAATCCATCCTCATCTGCTGAAACAATTTCATAATCAGTGAAGTATTTGTTCCCACTTGCATCAACTCCCAGAGCATCTTTATCAGAAGTATAAGTATTGTGTTCCGCATAATAAACTCTCTCTGCTGTCCTTACTGCTCCCAGAAGGGCTGCTCCTTCAGAAGCCATTGCTCTCCTTACATTATTTCTGTAAAGAGGGACAGCAATTGCAGCAAGTATCCCAACTATAATCACCACTGTCATTAATTCCACAAGTGTAAATCCCTTTTTCCTCTTCATTATTTTCTTCATCATTTTCACCTCCTTTCCTCATTTTATTTTCTATATTTTACCTCATTGTTGCTGCAAGTTTAAATATTGGAAGGTATATAGCAAGAACCACTATTCCAACAACAACACCCAGTCCAATTATAAGGATAGGTTCCATTACAGAAGTTAATATATTAAGAGTTGCATCCACCTCTTCACGGAAGAATCTTGCTACTCTATTAAGCATATCTTCAAGCCGACCTGTTTCTTCACCCACTCTCACCATTCTCACAAGAATTGGTGGAAAAATTTTATACTTTTTCATCTCATCACCAAGAACTCTTCCTTCTATCACTCCTTTTCTTACTTTTTTTACAATCCTTTCTATTATCACATTTCCTGCTGTTGAAGAAACAATTTCCAGAGCCATTGTAATACTCACTCCTCCTGCAAGTAAAGTTGAAAGAGAACGTGCAAATCTTGAAAGTGCTATTTTGGTCATCAATTTACCGAAAAATGGAAATTTAAGTTTAACAGTATCAATTAACGTTCTCCCTGTAGGTGTTCTTTTAAAGAGCATAAAAAGAACTCCGAGGAAAACCAGAACTCCAATAATTACAGGTAAGAATTTAAGAAAAAATTGACTTATTCTAAGGATTATCATGGTAAGGGGAGGAAGATGAGCTCCAAAACTGGCGAAAATTGATTGAAACCTGGGGATTAAAAATAAAAAAACGAAAGATACAACTCCTACGAAAAAAACCACTATTACAGCAGGATAACTTAATGCCTGTCTCACTTTTCGCAATAATGCAATCTGGTCTTCAAGATATGTGGCAAGTTCTTCCATAACTCCTGTCAAATTTCCACTTTCTTCACCCGCTCTTATAAGGGATACATATAAAGGAGAGAAAACTTTTGGATATTTGGAAAGAGCATTTGAGAAATTACTTCCTTCCTGAATATCAATTTTTATCTTTGAAAGAACATCTGAAAAATATTTGTTTGAAACTTGCTCAGATAGGTCATCAAGTATATCTATAATGGGAACACCTGCATCCAGCATTGTAGCAAACTGTCTGGAAAATAAAGCAAGTTCTCCAAGAGAAACTTTCCCTCTTACAGATTTTTTCTGAGAAACTATTGAAGAAAATCCTTTCTCTCCAATAAAATGTATTTCAATAGGAATTAGATTTTCTCTTCTGAGATTTAGAATAACAGCAGAATTTGAATCAGCCTCTATTACTCCCTCTCTTTTTTTCCCAGACGTATCTCTTGCAATATAAAAGTACTTTGGCATTTTTTAAATCCTCAAAAGATTTTTTAATTCTTTTATATTTGGAGTACTTGCAAGAGCAACATCTTTTGAAATAAGACCTTTCTTGTAAAGTTGAACAAGAGAAGCATTCATTGTGTGCATTCCACTTTCTCCACCAAGTTGAATTTGAGAATAAATCTGAGCAAAATTTCCTTCCCGAATTAAGTTTCTTATAGCAGAATTAACTATCATTATCTCTGTGGCAAGAATTCTCCCTTTTTTATCTTTTCTCGGTAATAACTGCTGAACAATAACTCCAAGAAGAACAAGTGAAAGTTGAGTTCTGACTGTCTGTTGCTGTTCTCCTGGAAAACTATTTATAATTCTTCCCATAGCCTGAACTACTTCTCCTGTATGTAATGTGGTAAGAACAAGATGACCTGTTTCAGCAATTCTCAATGCCGCTTCTATTGTTTCAAGGTCTCTCATCTCTCCAATAAGAACAACATCTGGGTCCTGTCTTAAAACTCTTCTTAAACTCTCCCTGAACGACTCTGTATCCATACCAACTTCTCTCTGTTCAACAATTGCTTTTTTATGCTTGAAAAGATATTCAATCGGGTCTTCTATCGTGATTATATGGATGGGATAATTCTGATTAAGATATTCAACCATTGAAGCAAGAGTGGTGGACTTTCCGCTGCCGGTTGGACCACATACAAGTATTAATCCATGAGGCTGGGAAAGTAAATTTTTCATTACATCAGGTGGTAGTCCAAGTTCTTCAAAACCTGGAATTGTATCTTTAATAGGTCTTATTGCTATTCCAATTGAACCTCTCTGATAATGAAGATTAATTCTGAACCTGCCAATTCCTTCTATTCCATAAGAAAAATCCAGTTCTTTTTTCTCTTCAAACGTGTTTCTCTGAGAGGGAGTTAAAATTTCATAAACCAGATCCCTGCATTCTTCAGCAGATAATGCAGGAAATTCAGTAATAAATAATTTTCCATCAATTCTTATGTAAGGAGGAAGTTTTGCTACAATGTGAATATCTGAAGCTTTCCTTTCAACAGCATAAATAAGAATTTCCTCGATTTTATACTTCACTTTATTCATAACAATGTAACTCCTAATGCCTCCTTCACTGTAGTAATCCCATCAAAAACCTTTTTCAATGCCGCTTCTCTCAATGTCTTCATTCCGTTTTCCTTAGCAGCATCTTTTATTTCATCTTCACTTTTTCTTTCTATTATCATCTCTCTTATTTTTCTATTAACCTCCAGTACTTCATAAATAGCTGTTCTCCCAAAATATCCAGTATATTCACACTCACTGCAACCTCTTCCTTTATAAATTTTTTTCTTCCCTGTTTTAATTCCCATATCTTCCAGAATCTTCTTTCCCTCTTTATCTTCTTCTTTACATCTCTCACATATTTTTCTTACGAGCCTCTGAGAGAGGATAAGATTAATTGAATCAGCCACCAGATAATGTTCAACTCCCATATAGGAAAGTCTTGAAATTGTGGAAACAGTATCATTTGTGTGGAGTGTGGAAATTACAAGATGTCCAGTTAAAGATGCCTGAATTGCAATCTGAGCAGTTTCAAGGTCTCTTATTTCTCCAATCATTATAACATCAGGGTCCTGCCTCAAAAGATGTCTTAAAACAGCAGGGAAAGTAAGACCTATTTTTGGCTTTACTTGAACCTGATTTATCCCTTCGATTTGATACTCTACAGGGTCTTCTATGGTAATTATATTTTTTTCAGGAGTATTTATAAAACTTAATCCAGAATAAAGAGTTGTTGTTTTTCCACTTCCTGTTGGTCCTGTAACTATTATCATTCCATAAGGTTTCTTAAGAGCCTCTTTAAACTTTTCAAGGTCTTCCTTTTCAAAACCAAGTTCTTCCATACTCAAAACAAATTGTTCTTTATCAAGTAGTCTCATCACAACTTTTTCTCCATAAATGACAGGAAGGGTGGAAATTCTCACATCTATTTCTCTTACTCCGACCTTTATTTTAAACCTTCCATCCTGTGGTAATCTTCTTTCTCCAATATCAAGATTTGAAAGAATTTTCAATCTGGTAACAATTCCCGGATAGGCATTTTTTGGAGGTGCTTGAAAATTGTGAAGAACCCCATCTATCCTGAATCTCACAGATACATCTTTCTCCCTTGGCTCAAGATGAATATCAGTGGCTCTCTTTTCAACTGCTTTTAGAAATAAAGAGTTTACAAACCTTATTATTGGAGCGTCTTCAGCAGCCACTTTTAACTGGTTTACATCCACCTCTTCTTCTCTTTCTTCACGGATTTCCTCAAGTGCTGCAAGTGTTTCTGGAATATCTTCTGCTTCACTGTAATATCTTTCAATAAATTCCAGTATTTCTTTCTCCTCTGCCTTTACCACTTTTATCTTCAATCCTGTAATTCTTCTCACTGCATCTATCGCAACAATATCCATGGGGTCTTTCATTGCCACTGTTAAGGTATTATTTTCTTTTGTGAGGGCAATTAAGGTATATCTTCTTGCTACATATTCCGGAATTAATTTTACAATTTCTTTTTTCAATCCTTTAAATCTGGAAAGAACAACAAAATCAGCTTTTTTCTGTTCGGTGAGAGCATCTATTATTGCTTCTCTTGAAGTAAAATTTTTCTCCACAAGAATCTCTCCAAGAAACTTATTACTTTTTTTCTGCTCCTCCAGTGCTTCTTCAAGCTGTAATGGAGTAATTATCCCTTTCTCCACAAGTATCTGACCCAGTTCTTTTCTCTCCATTTTTTTCTCTTTTCTTTTACCTTCCCCAATTTAATCCTATCATTAAAGACTAAACATGTCAAGGTTTTACCTCATCCAGAGTAAAATATTGCTTTTCAAAATGCAGGTTTTGGAGTGTTTATGGGAAAAGGAAAAAGTTGATATAATATTTAAAAAAGGAGGGAAAATGAGTACAAACCCACAAAAGAGAATAGAAGAACTTGTGAAACTCCTCAATTATTACAACTACATGTATTATGTAGAAAATAATCCGGTGGTGAGTGATTACGAGTATGACCAATTATATAGAGAACTGGTTGAACTTGAAAAAAAATACCCTGAGTATATAAGGCCTGATTCACCAACCCAGAAGGTGGGAGGAGAACCTTTAAAAGAATTCAGAACAGTAGAACACAGAATTCCAATGTTAAGTATTGAAAATACATATTCTCCTGATGAACTTATAGAATTTGATAAAAGGATAAAAAGAATGGCAAAAGTTGATGAAATAGATTATGTTGTTGAACTCAAATATGATGGAGTGGCAGTATCTCTTATTTATGAAGATGGTAAATTTGTTCTTGGTGCAAGTAGAGGAGATGGAATAAGAGGAGACGATATTACAGAAAATTTAAAGACAATAAAAACTCTTCCTCTCACAATTAAATATACAGAACCTCTGGAAGTGAGAGGAGAAGTTTATATGAGAAAAGACGATTTTGAAAGATTGAATGAAGAAAGAAAGGAGAAAGGAGAAGTTTTATTTGCAAATCCAAGAAATGCAACCGCTGGTTCTCTTAAACTTCTTGATCCCAAAATTGTTGCTCAAAGGAATTTACAACTTTTTATTTATCAGGGATTTGTTGAGAGATACAAAACACACTGGGAAATTCTTAATTTCCTGAAAGAACTTGGTTTCCCGGTAAGTCCTCACAGAAAACATGTTGAGAATATTGAAGGTGTGATTGAATATTGTAAAGAATGGGAAGAAAAAAGATTTTCTCTTCCCTATAATATTGATGGAATGGTTGTAAAAGTAAATTCAATTGAACTACAGAATAAACTTGGAGCCACAACGAAAAATCCCAGATGGGTAGTTGCTTATAAGTTTCCAGCAGAACAGGTCACAACAATTTTAAAAGATGTAATTGTTCAGGTTGGAAGAACTGGCACTTTGACTCCTGTTGCAATTTTGGAACCGGTTCAGATAAGTGGAACTATTGTTTCAAGAGCTACACTTCACAATTTTGATGAAATAGAGAGGCTTGGAGTAAAAATAGGAGACAGAGTTTTCGTTGAGAAAGGCGGAGAAATAATTCCAAAAGTGGTAAAAGTTGTAAAAGAAGTCAGAACAGGAAAAGAAAAAGATATTCCTGTTCCCACTCATTGCCCTGTATGTGGAAGCCCTGTTGTGAAAGATGAAGCAGAGGTGGCAATAAGGTGTCCAAATATAAGATGTCCTGCTCAGGTGAAAGAAAGAATAATCCATTTTGCTTCAAGAGATGCTATGGATATAGAAGGACTTGGAGAAAAATGGGTAAACATTTTTGTGGATAAAGGGCTGCTTTCAGATTACGGAGATATTTATTATCTCCAATACGAAGATTTAATTAATCTGGAAAGAATGGCTGATAAATCTGTGAGAAATCTTCTCGATGCTATAGAGAAAAGTAAAAACAGACCGTTTGCAAACCTTATATATGCCCTTGGAATAAGACATATAGGAATTCATGCAAGTGAAATTCTTGCTCAACATTATGCTTCAATTGATGAACTATCTAATGCAAAATTTGAACAACTTTCTTCAATCGATGAGATAGGACCGATTATGGCTGAAAGCATTGTAGAATTTTTCAAGAATGAAGAAAACATGAAAGTAATAGAAAAATTGAGAAAAGCAGGCGTGAAGATGGAAAGGGAAAAAGAAGAAATTGAGAAAAAGGAAATTCTTGCAGGTTTAACTTTTGTCATTACAGGAACTCTCAAAAACTATACCAGAAATGAAATCACAGAATATATTAAAAAACTTGGAGGGAAAGTTTCCAGTTCTGTTTCAAGAAATACTGATTTCCTTATATGTGGAGAAGACCCTGGTTCAAAACTTGATAAAGCAAAACAATTAGGAGTAAAGATTATAAG
>JAGHCG010000187.1 GCA_021160565.1 bacterium
AAACAAG
Organism: bacterium; assembly: GCA_021160565.1. Taxonomy (GTDB): domain Bacteria; phylum Ratteibacteria; class UBA8468; order B48-G9; family JAFGKM01; genus JAGHCG01. Next base: position 8 of record JAGHCG010000187.1, read on the forward strand.
TCCGGGAATTTTATCAGTTGAAAAAAGAAGTTTTTTTCCATCAGGAGAAACTTTTAAAAATTTTAACTGAAATGATTTTATCTCTTTATTGTATCCAGAATTTTCCACTATCCATAAGAAACCATTCTGGGCAAAAAGAGAAACAACAAAAAGCAAAAATGCAAAAATATACTTTTTCATCTTTGCTCCTTTTTCTATTCTATAGAAAAATTTATTTATCAAATTCTTCTGCATCAATCCAGAGGTCTGGGATTGAAGATCCTCTCATAGTGGGATACTTATCAAGATAATCTTGGTATTTTTTTGGAAACCATATTACGTGCCCATCAGCAAAAAGGACATTGAATCCCTCTCTGAAATGGGGGTATCCAGCATTATGGTTTGTATAAGTCATCTGATATCCCTCTGCATCAGCGGCAATTGAAACATTGTTTCTTGCCATTTCACTTAAACTGGATGTATATGTTTCTGGAAATCTACTATCAATTGCTGTCTTTGAATTTCTTACCCAACCTCTGTAAAGATAACTCCCGCATATTCCATGATTGCCCCACCAGCTTTTAAAATTATCTCTGAACTGCCTTACCTGTGAACTGCTTTTGAGAGAATCAGGACAATAGTAAATATTATAGTCCTTTACATAAGATGGGTATAAAAGGCCCAATCCGGTCGGAAGAGTTTTATAACTTCCAGACCCGTCTCTCATTATATAAGGATAACCGCCTGTTGTAAATAGTGCTGCATAACCATTTCTGCAAGCATCACTGAATGGTATCCATTTTCCATTTACATTTGTAGTTGATAAACAACCTAGAGGGACATCTCCATCATAGTCGTTTGTGTACATAGCAATTGCAATTCCTATTTGTTTTAAATTATTCATACATACAGCCCTTCTTGCGTTTTCCCTTGCTCTGCTCAGTGCCGGCAGTAACATCGCAGCCAGAATTGCTATGATGGCAATTACTACCAGCAGTTCAATTAGAGTGAACCCTTTCTTTTTCATTTTTACCTCCTTTATTTATTTATTAAACTATCTGCTTCTGCCCAGAATGTAGGCTTTATACTTGCCCCTGATGGTTTCACATTATCATAATAAGCATTCCTTGTTGCTGTGTAATATGTATGGTCGGCATCATTCATCCATAAAACCTCTCCTGTGTAATATAGAACATTAAACCCTTCTCCTAAATGTGCGTGTGCCATACCATAAGTTCCTGTCCAATCAGCAACAGCCGCATAAGGTCCTTTTATTGCTAATTTGTATAAAGTTCCATTATTACCAACATTTGGTATATTATACCCGTTTCTGTATGCATAGGAAGACAGCATAAAAGAACCGCTTTCATAGTTTGCTATCTGGTTTTTGTAAGAATAAACATGATTACCCGGGCAGTAAAAAATCTCCCAGCTTTTTAAATATCCATTCTGTAAAGTTGCATTTTCTTCTTTCAGTCGTGCAAGCCCAACTCGCTCATATGGAGAGTTTTTACTTATCAAAGTAGCAGTTGGACCAGAAAGGTTCCCATACACATTTGCCCATGGTACATATTCATAATCCTGTGCATACATTATAAGTGCTATACCTATCTGATGAAGATTACTTGCACAGGTTGCTTTATATGCTTGTTCCCTTGCCCTGCTTAATGCTGGCAGTAACATTGCTGCTAAAATTGCTATGATGGCAATTACTACCAGCAACTCAATTAAAGTAAATCCTTTTCCCGCCACAACCCATGGCGGACGCTTAAATACGCGCTTTTTCATAATTCCACCTCCTTTTTCTTTTTTTATTCTTCCTGTTTTTTTACTCATTCTCTTTCACCTCCTTTCAGTGTTTTAAAAAGTGAAGAACCTGTCGTTTCCCGTATTTTGAGTTTTGCAGGTATTTTATATCTTCTGACTTTTAAATTTTTACCTTCTACTTTCTCTATTAATACTTCAACTGCTTTTTCTCCAATTGCTTTAAAATTTTGGGAAATTGTAGTAAGAGGAGGATGAGATAGAGAAGAAAGAGGAAGATTGTCAAAACCAAGAACAGAAATTTCTTCAGGGATTTTTACTCTCATTTCATTAAGTGCCTGTAAGCAGGACATTGCTATCAAATCGTGAGCACAGAAAATAGCAGTTGGTTTCTCTTTCCCTTCAAGCAATTCAAAAGTTTCTCTATAACCAGTTTTCATATCTGGCAGGTTTGGAATTTTAATCCAGTTATCTCTTATCTTTATTCCATTTTCTTCCATTGCTTTTCTGTATCCATCCATTCTCTCTTTTATACTTGAACCAAGAAGAGAACTTATAAAAGCAATTTTTTTATGACCGAGTGAAATAAGATACTTTGTTCCTTCATAAGCGCCATTGAAATTGTCAGACACTACATAATCTACATCTTTTCCTGGTAAATACATATCAATAAGGACAACAGGAATACCATTTTTTTCAAGAATGTCAATCACCCTTTCATTTCTTTTATATTCCTTATTACTTAAAATTGGGCAGAATATTACCCCACAAACTTTTTTTTCAACCAGCAAACTTGCATGATTTTCCTGCTTTTCAAAATCAAAATTGCTATAGCACAGAATTATATGATAATTTCTTCTGTAAACTTCTTTTTCTATTATTTCTGTTAACTGGGATAATATTCCTGTTTCACCATTGGGGATAATAAGTCCGATATTTTTATTTACATTGTTTCTTAT
>JAGHCG010000167.1 GCA_021160565.1 bacterium
ACTCATCTGGATTTCCTATTATGAAAAAGACGAAGAAACAAAAAATTTCTGGAAAAAATTTATTCCTGAAGAAAAAATAATTCCACTTGGAGAAAAATATGGAAAGTGCCAGAATTAGGGAATTATATCTGAAATTTTTTGAAGGGAAAGGTCATAAAGTTGTGAAAAGTAGCAGTTTAATTCCTTTTGATGACCCAACTTTACTTTTTACAAATGCTGGAATGGTTCAGTTTAAAAAATTCTGGGCAACAGAGGTTCCTTTACCATATAAAAGAGCAACATCCTGTCAGAAATGTGTAAGGGCGGGTGGAAAGGATAGTGACCTTGAAAAAATCGGCTATAGTGGAAGGCATCATACATTTTTTGAAATGCTTGGAAACTTTTCTTTTGGTGATTACTTTAAAAAGGAAGCAATTGAATGGGCATTTGAATTTGTTGTTGGTGTCTTAAAAATTCCGGAAGAACTCATCTGGATTTCCTATTATGAAAAAGACGAAGAAACAAAAAATTTCTGGAAAAAATTTATTCCTGAAGAAAAAATAATTCCACTTGGAGAAAAAGATAATTTCTGGGGACCTGCTGGTGATACTGGTCCATGTGGACCATGTACAGAACTTTACATTGACCTTGGTCCTGAGAAATCATGCGGAAGGAAAGATTGTAAGCCCGGATGTGATTGTGAGAGATTTCTTGAATTCTGGAACCTTGTTTTCCCTCAATTTGATAAACAGATAGATGGAAGTTTAAAACCACTTAAAAGGAGAGGTGTTGATACAGGAATGGGACTTGAAAGGATGGCAAGAATTATGCAAAAAACACCCTCAAATTATGAGACTGACTTATTCCTTCCAATTATTAAAGAACTTGAAAAGATTTCTCATCTTTCTTATGAAGATAGAAAATATAAACCATTTTTCAGAATAGTGAGTGACCATATAAGAGCGATTGTTTTCATAATTTCAGATAATGTAATTCCATCAAATGAAGGAAGGGGATATGTTTTAAGAAGAATTTTAAGAAGAGCATGTTTAAGTGGACTGAATCTGAATATAAGAGAACCTTTCCTTTATACTCTGAGCAGAGTTCCAGTTAAATTGATGAAAGATACTTATCCTTCTCTTGAAGAAAACCAGAAATTAATAGAAAAAGTAATTTTTGAGGAAGAAGAGAAATTCCACTTTATTATAAGTTCAGCAAGAAAAATATTTGATGAATTTGCAGAAGAAGTTAAAAATAATGTTCTGGATGGAAATACAGCATTTAAACTTTATGACACATATGGAATACCAAAAGATTTACTGGAAGAACTTGCTCTTCAAAGAAATATAAAAATTGACTGGAAGGGATTTGAAGAGAATCTTGAAAAACAGAAAAAACGTTCAAGATTTTCAACAGAAATAGGTATTTCAAAAAAGAAAATTTTTGAAAAGAAACCTCTTGTAGAAACAATTTTCACCGGGTATGAAAAATTAAGTGAAAAAGGTAAAGTTTTTGCTCTTTATTCAGATGAGAAGAAAAAACTTTTTCATATAATTGTGGATAAAACCCCCTTTTATCCGGAAAAGGGAGGTCAGATTGGTGATAGAGGTATAATTGAAAATGAAAATATAAAATTTGTTGTTGTGGATACTCAAATTGATGAAAAAGGATTGATTTACCATTCCGGGAAATTTGAAAAAGGTGGTCCTGAAAATATAGGAATTGATACAGAGGTTTTTCTTAAAGTTAATCCTGAATTCAGAAAGAAAGTTTCAATAAATCATACTTCAACTCATCTTCTTCATTATGCTTTAAGAAAAATAGTGGGAGAAGAAGTAAAACAGGCAGGTTCTTATGTTGGAGATGATAAATTGAGGTTTGATTTTGTATGCTTTTCTGAAATTGATGAGAAAATAGTTAAAAAAGTGGAGAATCTTGTTCAGGAGAAAATTTTTGAAAACTCTTCTGTTTCGGTTGAAGAAATGACACTTGAAGAAGAACTGGAAAAAGGAGCAGTTGCTTTATTCCTTGAAAAATATGGTGAGAAAGTTAGGGTTGTGAGTAATGGTGATTATCATTCAGAAGTTTGTGGAGGGACTCATCTTAAAAATACAGGAGATATATACCTCTTTAAAATAATTGGATTTTCAAGTATTGGAAGAAATTTAAAAAGAATTGAAGCAATAACTTATAAAGAAGCACTTTCCTATCTTGAAAATGTTGAAAAAACTTTCCTTGAAATTGCTGAAAAACTTGAAACAGATACTCACAGGATAATTCAGAGGGTGGATAAATTGATTGCTGAGAATAAAGAGAAAGATAAATTGATTGAAAAATATGAAAATTTAATTCTTGATAAACTTGTTGAAGAAATTATTAAAGATAGAAAAATCCTTAATTTTGATGGAAATGAGGTCTCCTTCATAGGAAAAAAAGTGAATGTGGAAAGAAAAGAAAATGTAAGTAAACTGGCGGATAAACTTATTGAAAAACTCGAAAATGGAGTTGTTTTCCTTGGTTGTGATACTGGTGAAAGGATATTTGTGGTGATAAAAGTTGGCGAAAGAGTGAAGGATAAAATTTCTGCTGTAAAACTTATAAAAGAAATCTCCCCATTGATTAAAGGTGGTGGTGGTGGAAGTGATGTATTTGCTCAGGGAAGCGGGAAGGCAAAAGAGAATTTCAATCACGCAGTTGAAAAAATTATAAATATAATACGGAGACACTGATGGGGAAAAAAGTAAAAGAAATGAGTGAAAAGGAAATAATTACAAGAATAAGAAAGGGGGATGAAAAATTAAAGGAGGAATTTATAAAGAAGAATCAGGGGCTTGTTATTCATATTGCAAAAAAATATGCATATTCTCCCGATATTCTTCCAGATTTAATTGCTGAAGGGAATATGGGATTACTCAAAGCACTTGAAAAATTTGATTTTAAAAAGAAAGTGAAGTTTGGCACATATGCTTATTTCTGGATTAAAAGATTTATCTTAAGAGCAGTGATGAAAGAATTTGAAGTTCTCAAAATACCAGAAAGATTTCAGGAGTTTAAAGAAAAAATGGAAGAGGTTAAAAGAGATTACATGTTGAAATATGGAAGGGAACCAACAGATGCTGAACTTTCAAGAGAATTGAAAATTCCACCAGAAGTTGTAAAAAAGTTGAAAAGATATTCAGAGCAGGTGAGGGTTATTTCTTCGGATTTCTATAATGGTGAGAAGGATGTTGACCTTTTTGAAATAATTGATTTTAAAAAAAGAGGAGAACCGGGACTGTGGGAAATTTTACGAAATAAAGATATACTCAATAGAATTTTTGAAAGATTGAAGAATAAAGAAAAAAGAGCCAATATTGAAAACTGGATTGAAGTGCTCAAACTTCATTATGGACTTAAAGATGGAATCCAGCACAGTTATAAAGAAATTGCTGAAAAACTTGGTGTGAGTCGTCAGAGAGTTCATCAGATAATAAAAGTATGTGTAAAAAAATTGAAGAAAGAATGGGAGGAGATAAAAAATGAAAGATTTGATGAATTTGATCCGGACGATACCTGATTTTCCCAAAAAGGGAATTCTTTTCAGAGATATAACCACATTACTTAAGAATTCCGAGGGTTTTAAAGAAGCAATTGAAATTTTAAAAAAAGAAATTCCACCTGATGTAAAAAAAATAGTGGCAGTAGAATCCAGAGGTTTTATTTTTGGTGGAGCACTTGCTTATGCCTGTGGAATTGGATTTGTGCCTGTGAGGAAACCCGGAAAATTACCTTACAGAACAATAAAATTTGAATATGAACTTGAATATGGAAAAGATGCTGTTGAAATTCACATTGATGGTATTGAAGAAAATGAAGAAGTTGTGATTGTAGATGATTTACTTGCAACGGGTGGAACTGCTCTTGCTACTGCGAAACTTGTGGAAAAATGTGGTGGAAAAGTGAAGAAAATACTCTTTTTAATAGAACTTGAAGGACTTGGTGGGAGAGAAAAACTATCTGATTATGAAGTTTTCTCAATTCTTAAAATGCCAGGATAAAATTTTTCATCTCTCTTTTACTCCTTTTCCAAGCATAGGCACAAATCTTACTGGAGCAACTTTTCTCTTTTTAATTTTTCCCTTTATTTTTTCTATCACAAGTAAATCCTGCCACCTCCATTCAGGACCTACAGGAATAACCATTCTTCCTCCTTCTGCCAGTTGTTCAATCAGTGGTTTTGGAATATAGGGAGGAGCACAGGTAACAATAATGGCATCAAAAGGAGCATGTTCTTTCCATCCAAAAAATCCATCTCCATGTTTGACAAATACATTTTTATATCCCAGTTTTTTCAGAAGTTTTTTTGCTCTCTCAGCAAGTGGTTTCAGTATTTCAACAGTATAAACTTCTTTACACAATTCAGCCAGGATTGCTGCCTGATATCCAGAACCAGTTCCAACTTCTAAAACTTTCTCATCTCCTTTCAATTTCAATAATTCAGTCATTAAAGCAACAATATATGGCTGGGAAATTGTTTGACCTTCGCCAATAGGTAAAGGCTGGTCAGTATATGCCAGATGTTGAATTTCAGGTGGGACAAATTTATGTCTTTCAACTTTAAGCATTGCTGCAAGAACTCGTTTATCTGTAATACCCCTTGCTTTTATCTGTGTTTCAACCATCTCTTTTCTTGCACGAGAAAAATTAATTTCCTCTTCCAGATTTTCCCTCATCTTACAACTACTAAGGATAAAAATTAACACAACCAAACCAATTCTATACATTTTCTCCCTCCCTCTTATATTATACACACTTTATTTATTGCTGAAATTCGTCAGACATAAGGATCGATTTTCTGTATCTTTATTTTAAAATTTGATGGGTCTTTCAAATCCCCCAATCCTTTATCTAATGAGAGTTTTCAACCTATTTTGACAAATCCTTAGAGGGATTGTGGTTGTGTGATAAAAATGAAAAACTTGAAAATAGAAAAGTAAAATAAATTTTGAAAAATTTCTTATGTCGGAATTTTAGCTCAGAACATACCACGTGACATAAAGTAAAAAAAGTTTTATAATATTGTGAACGTTAACAGAGAATTCACAGAAAGATGAAAAGAGTAACTTTAAAAGATGTAGCAGAAAGGTCAGGAGTCAGTATACAAACTGTCTCCAGAGTTATTAATAATCTACCTTATGTAAGTGAGGAGACAAAGAAGAAAGTTTTTCAAGCCATTGAAGAACTCAATTATAGACCTTCAGTAGAAGGAAAGAGGTTAGCTTCTCTTAAGAATTCCCCCAAAGCTCGCACAAATAATATTGGATGTGTTCTTTTCCCGACTTATAACAAATATTCAGAGCCTTTCTTCTCGGAGATTTTAGAGAAGATTGATTATTGTTTAAGGAAATTTAATCTTCATCACTATTTTACTTATACATTAGATGACCTTCAGGATCAATCTCTTTATTATAGAATAATCAATCCAGAAATGGTTGACGGAATTGTGCTCATTGGAATTGGAGACAAATACTATCAGGAAGTCAAAAAAATTAGAAAAAATATAGATAATCTGGTAATCCTTGCTGATTATATGTCAGACGGGAGTATATCCTCGGTCTATCCTGATGGATTAGATGCTGGCTATCAAGCAACTAAATATTTACTCGATTGCGGGCATAAGAGGATTGCTTGTATCACAGGGTATTTGGAATGGCCTGGTTATGCTCAATTAAGATTCATGGGGTATCTCAAAGCCTTAAAAGAATTCGGAGTAGAATTTGATGAGAATCTTGTAGTTGAAGGGAAATATTCTATTGAAGAAGCAGAGAAGGCTACTGAATTGATTCTTAAAGAGAAACCAACTGCAATTTTTGTCGTATCTGACCCGATGGCAATTGGAGTATATAAGGCTATTCAAAAAAATGGATTAAAAATTCCTGATGATATTTCAGTAATAGGGTGTGATGGGATAAGATTTGGAGAGCATCTTTGGCCTCCATTAACTACTATTGGGATAAATAAAAAAGAAATGGTAAAGGAAGCCATTAAAGTTTTAATAGAGGAGATAGAAGGTAAAAGGGAAACTCCGATAAGGGTTGTTTTTCCTGTATATCTTATTGAGAGAAAATCGTGCAGGAAGATTTAAATAGGAAGGAGGTGATAAAAGATGAGAGAATTAAAAATGAAAAGAAAAAATTATGAAGGAAAGGGGGTGATAAAAATGAAAAAGAAAGGATTTACATTGATTGAGTTGCTGGTAGTGATAGCGATAATAGCGATACTTGCAGCGATGCTACTACCAGCATTAAGTAAAGCAAGAGAAAAAGCAAGGCAAGCAACATGTATTAACAATTTGAAACAATTAACCTTAGCCAGTTTTATGTATGCAAATGACTTTGATGGTTGGTTACCAGCTGCTCACAATGAGGGAGGAGATTGGCGACATTATTTCTGGTGTGAAGTACTTGCTCCTTATGTTGGTCTTAAGAGAGCGCAACCCGGAGATCATTGGGAATACTGGGATAATAGTATATATGAGTGTCCAAGCGCTCCATACCGTGCGGGACAGGATACTACTAATTATGCCATTAATTATGCTACGGGATGGTACAGTAACAATAAATGGGTAGGTGGGAACAAACTTCATAGCTGGCCAGACCCTGCTCATCATATGCTTTTTATGGAATCTAAGAGGCATCATTGGATATTTAGATATAGTGGTGATTTTAGAAATGATTTAGATCCGAGGCGTCATTCAGGAGGTATGAATATAGGATATGTAGATGGTCATGCTGAGTGGAAGAAAGGGCCTCTTCCAGGAGAGGATCCTTGGACATGGTGGTATCCCGCACGTGCATATTCTGATATGAAGCTTGATGCTGATCTTCGTTGGCGATGGTAAAGAATTAAAAGAAATGAAGATTAAGAAGGGAGGAAGGTTGTTTTTAAAAGACATCTTAACTCGAGTTTTTGTGGTAGTTTTTATTCTTTACCTTTGTGAAAATGGTCATGTTCAGGAGGAGAAATTCAATTATTTAGACTTCAATTCTTGGAAACTGACTCCAGGAGTATGGGAGTACAAAGATGGGAAGTTAAGTGGAACAGGAAAGGATGATTTTAATGAGTATTTTGTTGAAACTCAGGAAAAATTTAAGGATTTTGTTCTAGAGTGTGAAATTAAAATCAGTATTTTGGGAGGAGAAAAGAAAGGAGGAACACCGAGTGTTGGAATCTTGCTACGGGACAAGAAGATTAGATTAACCTTTTGGGATAAAGGTTTAGATCTTTTAAAAGCACGCCTTGATTTTTCTCCAGGGGGGGTAGTGAAAAGAGAAGTAATTCCTGATGCACTCAATAAATGGACAGATATTGAGATAAAGTTGAGAGGAAGATATATAAAAATAAAATTTGATGGAAAGGTGTGGTATGAGGAATATCTTCCTTTAAAAACATTTACAGGAAAAGGAAATATTTCGTTTTATGTACGGGGCAAAAGCAAGTGTGATATTGAAAAGATAAAGATTTCAGAAATAAAGTCTGAAATAAAAACAGAACTGGAAAGATTAGAAGAAGTAAAAAGCAGTATTGAGACAGGAGAGAAGTTAATCACTTCTTTTGAAAATAATGTAGGTGGATGGCCTGTGGAGTACTACAAGGGAGGAAATACAACTATTTGTGAATTGTCCTCTCGAAAGAAAACTCATGGACAGTATTCACTAAAATTGATCTGGAAGACTAAAAATAAAGAAGTAAAATGTTGGCCGGGCTTCAGGTGGCGATTTAAATCACCTCAAGATTGGTCTAAGTATGAGTATCTGAAATTAGATGTATATCCAGTAGAAAAGGTTTACCCTGTGGTTTTTAGCATTCGTCCTGGATATGAAACATCTCTTTCTCGTGAAATCCATAATTTGAAAGCAAATCAATGGAATACTCTAATAATAGATTTAAGTGAAATAAAAGAAGTAAAGAATATTGTGAGGATGGATTTCCATTTAGGTGCTCATTGGTTTGGTATCCCTGAGGAAGTTATTATGTATGTAGATAATATAAGATTAATAACATTAACAGAAAACTGAAAGGGAGGAGAAAAAATGAGAAATTGGAAAGATGGAGTAATTAGTGTCTTTTTCTTCCTCTGTATATCTAGTCTTACATTACCATATGAATCTCCACAGTATTTGTGTGTGAAAGCCACTACTCCAGTTATTATCGACGGAGACCTCAGAGAGTGGAAAGATATAGTCGGCTTCCCTCTTACTAATATAAATTTCCCCGGAAGAGAAAAATGGGAAGGTCAATATGATTTAAGTGCTTTTGTGAAAGCTATGTGGGATGAGGCTAATTTTTATTTAGCAGTAAAGGTTCTTGATGATGTCCATCTCAACTTATGCCCAGATAATGATTTATATCATATATGGGAGTGGGACAGTGTACAAATAGGTTTTGATATAGGGAATGATACCATTATCCCAGGTTATGATGAGAATGATTGTGAGTTAGGGTTTGCACTCACTTCTTGTGGGAAACGTGCATATAGATTCCACGGCCAAAATCCAGGTCGAATTCCTTTGGAGAATATTGTAGGTAGTGTTCAACTGGGAGTGAAGAGAGATGAGAAAAGGAAGGAAACTATATACGAAATTGCTATTCCTTGGGACGACTTTGTTGGGACAAAAGGGTCTCCCCCGAAGATTTTTGGGTTTAATATAGTAGTGATAGATAGTGATAAGAATTCTTCAGAAGGAGAGGTGTACTGGACACCAGGGATAAGCGTAGGTGGAAAAAATCCCACTCTATTCGGGAAATTCAGGTTGGTAGAAAAGAAACCTGTTGAAGGAGCAGAACTTCAACTGGAGTTAAAACTGGATAGAGAAATATATTCAAATGAGGAAAAAGGGAAAATATATTGTTATGTTACTAGCACAAAAGAATATAGAAATGTTATGATAAAAACTTTTATAGAAAGAGAAGGAGAAAAGGTAGAATTGGTTCCTTTAAATATTGTCATAAAAAAAGGCAGTGATGCCTTTATGCGAAAATTTCCATTGTCAGAACTTCGAGGAGGTAGATACTCTATAAAAGTAAGGCTGGTAGATGCGAGTGGAAATGTTCTTGCTAAAGCCGAGAAATCGTTTGTAAAAGTGAGTCTCCCAGAATTAAGGGAAAGGTTAAGATTTATTTCGGAGGTAGAATTACCAAAATTAAAACAGATAATAGAAAAAGCCAAAGGAGTAATAGATGTATCTTATCCTCAGGTAACTTTGCAGACTGGTGTAATATTTGTGAAACTTACGGAGTTAGATATTGAGAACGGTGAGTTAGAAAGAGCCTTAAATACAGTTCAATACTTAGAGAGTAGATTAAGAGAGGTAAAATTAGAGATGAAAGAGATGCTAAATCATCCTGAAAAAGTTCGGAAAGTTTATGAATATGATCCTACAAAACCAGTAAAAATAAAAGAAGGAGAGTTTTATCAAAATGGTAGGCCAGTAATATTGGTAGGAATTCTAATACCTGAGAAAGAGATGGGCGGAATATATACCCAAAAAAAACTTGGTTTTAATGCTGTTCTTTATCCCTTTGATGTAGATTCCTTTGATTCTATGGGATTTGTTTTACGTACTCCTCAATCTCTGAAAAATCCCGCTATAGAAATGGCTAATCCTCAAAGATATCCGTTTATTAAAGCTAAGATAGCAAATATCGCAAGAGAATGCGGGTTAGCTATTTTTACACACTTGTACTCTTACCGCTTACCCAAATGGGTTATTCAAGAATATCCTGATCTTCCTGTAAATCCAAATCTTATTGATATTAATAATCCTCATTATAAAGAGATCGTAAAGGTTTATTTAAAAAT
>JAGHCG010000160.1 GCA_021160565.1 bacterium
AGAAATTTAATATAACTGAATGGTAGATTTTTGTTTTTCTTCCTGCCAAAAAAATGGATGGCAAAAGGAACGCCAACTCCAATAAGAGACCATAAAAAAACAGGGTTTAAAAAATTCATTATTTGAATTTACTTCTCACATTAAGGTAGTTATAAAGAAAATTATCAAAAGGTTTATCTGTAAGTGCTACCTGATAATCAATATTCCTCTCACTGAAACTTTTTCTATAACCTTCCAGAAATTCTCTGAAAATTCTTCTGTAAGTTTCCATCACATATGGAACATCAACAGCGATTTTTTCATTTGTTTCAAGGTCAAAAAATTCACAACTTCCCTCATATGGAAAATACACTTCAGCAGGGTCAAGAATTTGAAAAACAATAACTTCATGATGTTTATGCCTGAAATGGGAAAGCCCTTTTATCACATTTTCTGGATTATCAAGAAGGTCAGAAATAAGTATTATCAAACTTCTTTTTTTTATAGAGGGAACTATTTTCTCTATAACTTCACCAATAGAAGTTTCTCCACCACCTTTTATACCTTCAAGAATGTTCAATAATGAATGAAGATGGGTTGAAGTGGATGAGCATTTCAAAAAATCCCTCACTTCCTTATCAAATGTAACAAGACCAACTGCATCCTGCTGGTTCACCATAAGATAAGACAAACTTGCAGCAAGAAAAATTCCATATCTGAGTTTTGTTATTGATAAAGAGGAAAAATTCATTGAATTACTTATATCAAGGAGAATGTAACTTCTGAGATTTGTCTCTTCTCTGAAAGTTTTAAGATACAGACGGTCAGTTCTTCCAAAAACTTTCCAGTCAAGATATTTTAAATCATCTCCCGGAACATACTCTCTGTGTTCATAAAATTCCACACTGAAACCTTTATAAAGACCTTTATGTAATCCTGTAATAAGACCTTCAACTGCTGTTCTGGCTACAAGATAAAGATTGGAAAGTTTGGCAAGAACTTTTGGGTCAAGGAGTTTTATTTTCTGTTCCATCTTTATCCATAGTTAAATTCTTCAAGTAATTTTTTCACTATATAATCTGAATTTACTCCCTCTGCATCAGCATTGAAATTTGTGAAAATTCTGTGTCTTAAAACATCCTCAGCAATATCCTTCACATCTGAAATTGAAACATTAACATCTCCTCTCAAAGCTGCTTTTGCCTTTGCTCCAAGTATAAGAAACTGAATTGCTCTGGGACCTGCTCCCCAACTTACATAATCCTGAACAAATTTAAACTCATTATTACTGTGTGGTCTTGTATTCCTTACAAGTTTCACCACATATTCAATAACATAATCAGATACAGGAATTTTTCTGACAAGGTTTTGAAATTCAACAATTCTCTCTGCTGAAAGAACTTTCTCAGGCGATTGATTGAAAGAAGAAGTGGTTATTTCTGCTATCTTTTTTTCTTCATCTTCTGAAGGGTAATCTATTTTTATACTGAGCATAAATCTATCAAGTTGTGCCTCTGGAAGAGGATATGTTCCTTCCAGTTCAATTGGATTTTGAGTTGCAAGAACAAGAAAAGGAACCGGTAATGGATAATTTTTACCTCCCACTGTTACCTGATATTCCTGCATGGCTTCAAGTAAAGCTGCCTGAGTTTTTGGAGGTGCTCTATTAATTTCATCAGCAAGAATTAAATTAGCAAATATAGGTCCGGGTAAAAATCTCAGCGTTCTCTTCAATGAAAGTGTATCTTCCTGAATTACCTCTGTCCCTGTAATATCAGAAGGCATAAGGTCTGGAGTAAATTGAATTCTTTTGAAGGATAGGTCAAGAATTTCAGAAAGAGTTTTTATCATAAGTGTTTTGGCAAGACCTGGAACTCCTATGAGAAGGCAATGTCCTCCAGCAAAAAGACCTGTTAAAATCCTGTCAATTATTCTATCCTGCCCAACAATAACTTTATGCATTTCATTAAATATCTTCTCTTTCAACTCCTGAAATTCATCCAGTAATTTTAATGTATTGTCCATTTAATGTGTCATAAGATAAACAAGAATATTTGTTCCCAGTTTTGATGCCTGTGTAATTGAAATATCTCTTGTATAGGGTCTTGGAATTCCTTCCCATCCACTTCCAAGTCCATATGGTGAAAATACAACAACTGGTAAATCATTAAGAAAATATATTTCAAGAGGAGGAACATTTTTATTCGGGAAATTGTAAATGAACTCTTCAATTTTATATGGAAATTGATAAATGGAATAATTTTTATCAGGAATAACTCTTTTCGCCTCAGGTAATACTTTTTCCATAATTTTATGGAATGCCTCTGTAAAATCTTTGCTTCCACAACAACTATCAGCAATGAGACATCCTCCAGATACAAGAAATTCTCTCAATTTTTTGAGTTCTCCCTCAGAAAACCTTGGTGGATAATGCCCTGTAATATAAAGAATTGGAACATTTTCAAGAGAATCCTTTTTCAAATCAACATTTATGGGTTCCAAATAAACAAGAGTATCTGTCTTTTCAGAAAAAGTTTTTAAAAGTTTCCCAATTGCAGAAGGATGAGGATTCCAGTCTCCTGAATGTATTATCTGTCCAATATAAAGTTTCCCGCTTTTCTTCTTAACTTTCTCCACATAAAGAGGAGTTAATCCATAAAGTTTTCCGAACTCAATCCATCCCAGAGAATAAACAGTCATATTAATTCCTATCTTTACCGCATCTTCTGGAATATACCTCACTCCCCAGGGATGAGTATGCATTGCCCATCCACAGCCAAGGTCATATGGAGAAAGAATAACTGCTGCTCTGCATCCAATATTTAAAATTCTCAGATTAAGAGGTGCTTTTTTCTTTTTACCATTATCAAGAATTGTGAGATTTTCAAGAGGATAAAAGCAATTTTTTAATGGATGGTTTGAATATAAAGGATAAAGATTTCTTTCAGGGAAAATTTCTGAGATTAAAGAAACAAAATTTTTTGTAAATTCGGGACTACCTGAGGAAGCATTTGCCCAGATAAAACCACCTCTTTCTAAATATTCTTTTAACTTCTTTTTTATTTTTTTGCCAGGAATATACGGTTCAACACTTGTTATATAGAGAATTGGAATTTCTTCTGGGTCAAAGGAGAAACTGTTGAGATTTACCTTTATTACTCTGTAATGAATTCCCAATTGTTTTGATACAATTTTAAGAAGATTTTCCACATCGTTTCCTGCTCTTGTCCATTTATCATTCGGGCCACATATAACTTTTCCAACCAAGACAGGTGGAGATGGAGGATTTTTCTTTTCTGTCCTTCTTAATGGAGTAACAGGAAGAGGTAAAGGTGGAAAACCCTCACCTGCTTTTCTCCTTTGAGGTCTTTTTGTTGGTGGTGCTTTTCCACACTCCCATCCAGAAAGAGAAACTGCACCAATTAAAGTTAAAACAATCAGTACGTTTAAAACTTTTTTCTTAATCATTTTTCTTTCTTTTAGACGTATTTTAACCCTTCCTGGTTTACATAGCAAATTTTCTCACCCCGGGGGTGCGAAGTCATTTAGTATGAATGAGTTAGGAATTTTTCTGTTTCAACTGCTTTTTTTATCCTCTCGTAATTTTTCTTCATCTTCTCAAACTCTTTCCTTTTAAAATCAGGGTCTTCAAATATCTGATATATTACTGCTCCTTCACAATCTTTTGGAACAGGAAGGTCAAGAGCAAAACATATTGTTGGAACAATGTCTGTAAGCCAGACTGTTCTTTCAAGCACCATTCCTCTTTTTATTCCAGGTCCTTTAACTATGAAAACTCCCTTCATTGAACCAACACCATATTCTCCTGTAGTTAACTGTCTTCCATGCTCTCCACTCACTTCAGGATTTACTCCATATACCACATCTCCAATTTTATCTCCATAAAGACCTATTATCCTTGCATCCTGTTTTTTAAGAGCAAAAGCAATTGGTTTTTTCCCTGTTAAAGGGTCTGTATAATCATAAAGAGCTTTTATAATCTCATTTTGAACCTTTTCATATTCACTTTCTTCAACAATTCCGTGAGGATATTTTCCTTTGAGATTTATAAATACATAACAACTGAGTACGCAAACTGCTTTTGTCTTTTCCCATATAATTTTCTCCATTCCTGTTTCCTCATCAATTTCAGTATAAAGAAGCCCTTTTTCTTTCAAAATATCATTTGCATTGAAATGTTTGTATTCTGGATGATTAACATTTTCACTCGGAACAGCACCATGGTCAGAGGTAATAATTATTATTGTTTTTTCTTCATCTATTGCATCAATTATTTTCCCAACCATTCTATCAAGTGATGTATAAAACTTTCTTTCAGCATCTTCAATTTTTTTCCTCAATTCTTCATCTTTGTTATTATTGGGTTCAAGTAGATTCATAAATCTGTGGTAGAAGTGGTCAGGACAGTGGGCATGCATAAAGAATAATGTCCATTCTTTGTTTTTCAAAAGATAATTTGCAGTTTCACCAAACCATATATTCTGGAAATCAATTATTTCTGAAAGTGTTTCTATATCAATCCATTCAAGTGCATTTGCTTCAAAAAATGAATTTGGTACAGGAAGACCATCCATCTTTTCAAGTTCTTTTGTAATTTCAGATGGAAAAGCCCAGCCTTCAAGATTGCATAAAGGAGTGAAATAAAGTTTTATAGAAGTGCCATCTGGAGAAATATCCAGAAGTTTTACTTTGAAAACAACCTTTTTAATCCCATTATTTGTTTTAATTTCCAGATATATATTTTCACTCCATCTACCTTTTTCAACAATCACCACCGGTTTTTCTCCATCTTTTTCCCTGTATATACCCACTTTTTCAAATCCATTTCCAGTATCAATTAAAAGCAAATACCAGGGGTTTTCCTCACAGATGTCTCCTGAATGTCTGAAATTTATTTTTATCTCCGCTTCTTTAAAATCTTTCCCGTCAGGTAAGTTTTTCCATCCCTCTGCTTTTTTTATTTCAACTTGAGTTGCTGCTGGTAAATCTTCTGTTGTAAAAAGTAAATCTGCGCTTACAGAATACTCTATTCCCTTTCCATATTTACTGACTGTTCTGTATTCATTAACTCCAAGCCCTGCTCCTCCAATCTGAATCCCATTTTTTACTGCTTCAGGCCAGGTACTCGGATAATTCAGAAGGATTGTCTTCTTTCCAATTCTTTCTGCTGCTTCCCATATATATTCTGATTTGCAATCATCTTTGAAAAATGCCATATAAGTTTTTTCAAGTGTATTTTCTTCAAGTAAATTGAAACATATAATTCCGTGAGTACCTGGCCAGCTACCAGTTACAATAGTTGTCCAGTTTGGTGGAGTAATTGTAGGGTGCGGAACAAGACAATTCTCTCCCCATACTCCTTCACGAATTAATTTCTCAACATTTGGCATAACCCCTTCCTTAACATACTTCTTTATACTTTTTACAGTTGGAGCATCCCACCCTATAACAACACATTTTTCTGCTACCATTTTACCCCCTCCTTTTTTGTATAACCAAGTTCCTTAGATATACTTTCAGCAATATTTTTAACAAGTTCTCCAAATTTCTTTATTTTCTCTTTTTTTATTCTGAAAGAAGGACCAGCAATTCCAATAATTCCAGCAAGATTACCTTTAAAATCAAAAATTGGTGCTGCTATTCTTCTTACTCCCACTCTGGCTTCCTGATTATCAAATGCCCACCCTCTTTTTCTTATTTTTTCAATTTCTCTCCTTAATTCAGAAATATCTGTTATTGTGTAATCGGTTATTTTTTTGAGAGGAATTTTTTCCAGAATTTCCTTATCTTCACTAAATGCAAGAATTATCTTTCCTGGAGCAGAGGCATGGATTGTTTCATATCTGGAGCCGATTTGAGCAAAAAGACGTATGGATTCAGAACTCTCCCTCTTATCTATATATAAAATTGCCTTTCCATCAGGAATGGCGAGTTCAACAGTTTCCTTTGTCTTTTCACATAATTGTTTCATATAAGAATTCGCAATTTCTCTCAGCGGTAAGTTATTCAAAATCTCACTGGCGAGAGAAAGAATTTTATATCCGAGATGGTATTTTCTTTCTTCTTTTATATATCTCACCATTCCAGTATCAATCAGAATTTTCAGAATTCTGTGAAGGGTTGCTTTTGGAATGAGTAAAATCCTGTAAAGTTCACTGAATCCCATTTTTCTTTTTCCAAGAATTTCCAGAATCATTACTGCACGAGAAATAGAATTTTTTTGTTTCATATTTAGAACTTTGTTTTATATATGATATAAAATTCTTTCTTAACTGTCAAATTTTAATGACCGAACCCGGTTCGGTCTTTTATTCCATCTCGGAGGAGAATGAAATTTGACACTCTATACTCAGGTGTTAAAATAGAGAAAAGGGGGTGAGTATGAAAAGAATATTAAAATTTTCTTTCGTTCCTTTCCTTCTCGTTTCTTTCCTTACTTTTTCAGCAGAAAAATTTGGATACAGAATCAGTAAAGATAAAGATGTTTTTCTCTATACTCAGGGAAATATTTATCTTGTTCAGCCACAGTGTATAATTTCCTCAGGTAATATGCTTTACTTTGCTGCTCAGGATTTTACTGCAAAAAAAGAATTACTTGTGAAAAAAACGAAAAAGGTTGAAGTGATTAAAGATGAAGAAGAGAAAAAAATTATAAAGACAACTTTTATTCTTGGAGACAACAAAAGAGATTACCCTGATTATGAGTTAATTCTCTTTCTGGAAATCAGAAAAAATTTTCCTTTTCTTGCTATATATTCAAAATTTGCATATAATGGAAAGGAAAGGCATCTCTGTGGAATAAACTGGGGACTTGAATCTGCATATACACCTTACAAATATTACACAATTCCAAAAAAGGGAAAAATTCTGACATTTAAACTTAAAAAAACAAGAAAAACAAAAATTGGACATGCCAACTGGATTTTTGCAAATACAGGAAAAGGAACAGGTGCTGGTCTGATAGCCCCTGCTGTTATTCTTGGAAGGGGAGAAAATTTTATCTTTATCAATAGTGTTCCACCAAAAAAGAGAATTAAAAAGGGAGAAACAATAGACGTATTCATGATTTTTCTTCCAATAGATAAAAATTTCAAAATTCTGGAAAAACTTTATAATGAGGTAAAAAATATTGAGTGGAAATACTGAAAAGGAGGAAAGTATGGGATTACTTACAGATGAGGAAAAGAAAAAAATAATTGAAGAGGAAGAATTGAGGTGTAAAATAAGGATGAAATATGAACAGAAATCTTCAGGAATAGCAGGAGTTCTTTCCGGGATTGTTCCGGGTCTGGGACAACTTTATAACGGTCAGATTGGGAAAGCAGCTTTTTTTGGATTTATTGTTCTTTTAAGTTTGATTTTACTTTCAGCAGGGATAACTTTCTGGATAAAAGGAGTTCCTTCGAAACAGAAAGAAACGTCTTCAATAGTGAGTGAAGAAGAACCTGTACAGATAAATGAAGAAGGAGTTGTGATTGAAGAAGAGAGCGAATCAGAGGAAACAGAAAAAGAAGAGAAAAAAGAAGTTCCAAAACTTCCAGCAGTTCTCACAATTGTTGGTCTTGCAGGAATTGGATTTGGCTGGAGTTATTCTGTAAAAGATGCGATAAAAACAGCAAAAAGATTAAATACACTGGAATGAAATTATTTTGAACTTTTAAGAACAAAAATAATATTGGCAAGTTCAGAAGCCATATCTACATTCACAATATTTATA
>JAGHCG010000218.1 GCA_021160565.1 bacterium
GGTCAATTTTGAGTCTTCTGTTATTTTAAATTCTATCTCGTTTCCTTTTCCTTCTTTGATTGAACCACTTCCTTTATAACCTGTACAGATAACTTTCTCCATCTCATTTAAAATTATTTCTTTTTCCACTTTACATTTTACATTTTCTCCTTTTTTGAATGTTGAAATTCCAACAGGTGGTTCTGGATTTCCATATTCTGAAATTACAAGGAGAACACAATTGTCAGATTTCCGTTGTAAAGAAGGTTGTTTTCTTCCATACGAAAGTTTTTTTACTTCTCTCCTTTCATATTGAATGGAAGAAGGGGTATAAAAATTTTCATCGGTCTGAATTATTTTTTTCTCTGTTTTTTTATCTTTTTCCTGAATTATCTTGTGGAAAGAAATTACTTTTCTCCTTTTTTCCTCCTCCTTTTCTTTTGTTCCATCTTTTTCTTCATATTTTTCTTCTTCTATTTTTACCTCCCCTGGAATAAAGGAAATGGAAATATTTTTTCCATTTTTATCAGAAAATTTAATGCTGGAAAGAGTGATGGAAGATACTCCTGCTTTTTCCGGTTTAAAATTTAAAATGAGTAAATATCCACTACCAGAAACACCTTCAAGTTTCGGGTCAAAACCAGCAATTTTTATTTCTCCTTTTCTTTTTGGATTTGTGAGTATATTGAAATCAGAAATGAGGGGACCTGGTTCTACATTTAAAAATCTTAAAATTTCAGAATTATATCTTATTGTGAACTGGAAACCCGAGAAAAATTTTGTTGTTGAAATTTCTACTGGTATCTGAATAGTTGATACAGAGAGAGAAAATTTGAAATTCCTTATAAATACTTTTTCACCTGAAACCAGAATATATGGAAACAGTATAAAACTTAAAAGAAAAACTCTTAAATAACTTTTCATCTTGAATATAAAAACTTTGCCTTTTTCCTTTAATCCAGACCTTTTAAATATCTTTCTTTAATTTGAATTTTTTTCTTTTTTGATTATATAATTTGAACAGTAAAAGGTCAAACCTGGTTTGAAAAATTTGAAAGGAGAAGAAGAAATGAGAAAAGAAAAACCAAATTTTTTATTCATTATGTCAGATGACCATGCTTCTCATGCTATAAGCTGGTATGGAAGCAAAATAAACAAAACTCCAAATATTGACAGGATTGGAGAAGAGGGAATGAGATTTGATAACTGTTTCTGTACCAATTCTCTTTGTAGTCCAAGTCGGGCATCAATTCTTACAGGAACATATAGTCACATAAATGGAGTTTTAACTCTTGCTCCTTTAACCTGTCTTGATAATAGAATTCTTACCTTCCCCAAGATTTTACAGCAAAATGGATATCAGACAGCAATTTTTGGAAAATGGCATCTTGGAACAGGTCCACAATATTGTCCCAGTGGCTTTGATGAATGGGCTGTTCTTCCAGGACAGGGATTTTATCATAATCCAGAGTTTATTTTTAAAGGACCTTGTGGTGGATACAGAAAAACTGTAAAAGGATATGTTACTGATATAATTACCGATATGTGTATTGAATATCTTGAAAGCATAGATAAAAATAAACCTTTCTGTTTATTCTGCCATCATAAAGCACCTCATAGATACTGGGAGCCAGATGAAAAACATTTACATCTTTTTGCAAATGAGGAAATACCCGAGCCGGAAACATTGCTTGATGATTATTCAACACGGGCTACAGCAGCAAAAGTTGCTGAAATGAGAATTGGGGTTCATATGGAGGAGAAAGACCTTAAATGCGAAATTAACAGAAACTTATCTGAGGAAGAATTAAGAAGGTGGGCTTACCAGAGATATATAAAAGATTATCTCAGATGTGTTGCAAGTATAGATGATAATGTGGGGCGTCTTCTTGATTATCTTGATAAAAAAGGTCTTTATAAAAATACTGTTGTTATTTATACTTCTGACCAGGGATTTTTTCTCGGAGATCATGGGTGGTATGACAAAAGATTTATGTATGAAGAATCTTTGAAAATGCCATTTTTGATAAGATATCCGGAAATTATAAAACCAGGAAGTGTAAATGATGATATAGTATTGAATGTTGATTTTGCTTCTCTTATCCTTGACCTTGCAGGTTTACCAGTTCCGGAAAGTTTTCAGGGTAGAAGTTTTCTTCCACTTCTTGAAGGTAAAACTCCATCTGACTGGAGAGATGCTATGTATTACAGATACTGGACACACAGACGGGGACATAACGTTTTTGCTCATTATGGAATAAGAACAAAGAGGTATAAACTCATTTACTACTACGGAGATGGTCTTGGACTTCCATGGAATTGTGAGGAAAAAGAAACACCAGAATGGGAATTATTTGACCTTGAAAAAGACCCTTATGAGCTTAAAAATGTATATGATGACCCGGAGTATTCTGAAGTGGTAAAAGAGTTAAAAAATAAACTGAATAAACTGCAGAAAGAACTCGGAGACACTCCTTACCATTCAGAAGATTAATCAAGTCCTATTGCTTTTCTCAATACCAGTATTACATCGGATATATCAACAGTTCCATCATTATTCATATCAGCAATTTCAGGGTTAACAGGGTCAAGTCCAATAGCCATCCTCAAGCATAAAATAACATCTGAAATGTCCACTCCTCCATCTCCGTTTATATCTCCTTTTTCTTCCTTGGTTGTAAAAGATGTTTCGTCAGACCAGTCACTCCATGCACCATTCCCATCCTGATATCTCATACGCCAGTAATAAGTTGTATTGTA
>JAGHCG010000112.1 GCA_021160565.1 bacterium
ATTTTCAGAATGCTATTTCCCATTACCAGAAAGGTATAATTTCCACTACCTTTTAAAAACGAATATTCCCATACACCAGGTGGAGCTTGTGAAAGTTTAAAAATTTTCAAATTTTTATGGGTAAAAGGGAAAGGATTTTCTAAAACACCTTCCTTTTTTACTGCAATTTCACCTTTTCCATCCAGAATGAATATAAAAACTGGATTTTTTATAAATTCATCCAGAAAGATTGTCTTTGTAAAGCCAGAAGAATATTTTCCTTTTTCAGTAAAGAAAATTATGTTATTTTTCCAGTAATTCATAATGGACATAAATTGGAAAATCAATTCTTGTGGGGTTTTCACATAAAAGAAATGTTTTTCTACTGGGACTAAATTTGTTTGCTCCGCTATAAACTCTAAATATTTTCTATCCGAGTTTTCTCCAAATGCCATAGTGTAAACTTCAATTTTTTCTTCTTTCATCTTCTGAAGCATCTCTTCAACTTTCCTTTTTCCAACAAGTAAAACTCTTTTACTGAATTCCTCTTTAATTTTTCCTCTGGAAATTTTATCTTTTCCTTTTATTGCTTTGAGAAATTCATGATTGTAAGGTCTATACACACTGCTGGTAAGGGTAGGCTCAAATTTTCCATCAGATAAGAGAAGTATTTTTTTCTTTACCTTTCCACTAATTTCTGAAAAAACATCCATTGCTTTCTCAAAAGCAAAGTAAAAATCTGTATACAATCCTCTATTACCTATTCTTTCTATACTTCTAAGTATTTTTTCCCTTTCTCTTGCAGAAGTCCATGGTAAAATAGTTCTTGCTTCACTATCAAATTCCACAATTGAAACATAATCGTTTTCAGATAGAAGAGAAACAATCGCTTGAGCAGATAATTTTCGGTAATGCTTTGGGTCTGTAATTTTCATACTTCCGGAAGAATCTATAAGGAGGAGAGAATATACTGGTTCTCCAATAAGTAAAGTGGACATTAGAAATAATGTAGATACTAAAATTATTTTTATTGTTCTTTTCATCATGATTATTAAAAAACACCCATTCTAATTTGTCAAATCATTCCTTAAGGCTTTCCATAGAATAGAAAAGTCTGGGGTTTTTCTCTTTGAACTTAGGTAAGGTAGTTTAATTTCATTCGAACATTATTCCAATTTGTAAATCTCCCTCTTTTAAAAAATCAGCTAAAAGAGGTTAAAAGTTCAAAAGTGTGAAATTGAACTGAAAGTTGAACAAAAATTGAACAGTAAGTTGAACGCATGTTAAAAGAAGACTTCAATTACTTTTTCTCTATCCGAATACTTTTTTATCTTCTCCTAACTTTATAAGGGTAATTTTTTAAGGCGTTTATGACAGTTCCGGGAGAGACATTAAAAATTTTTGCGATTTTTCTTATTGAGAGATTAGGATTTTTCTGTTTGAGTTCTTTTATTTTTCTGTTCCTCCCTTCTTTTGATAACAATCGGGAGGGTATTTTCTGTTCTTTACTCTGAGAAAAAGGTATCATATCATCAAAGAGAGTGCTCATTTTTTCATTCCAGAAGTAAGGTAAATCAACTTCAAAAAATTCACCCTTTCCTTCTTTTACATCAAATGCATAAACAAATCTTTTTCTTTTCTCTTTTGGCACTTTTTTAAAATACTGTCTGGCCTTATCAACTATCTTTTTAAGATTTTCTCTTTCGAAAAACAGTTCTCCGGTGTCTTTAAAAAATATTACGTCAACCATACTCACAAGATTCAAATCAATCTGTCTTGCCTGTTGAGTTACAATTATAAGGGTGATTTTTCTCTGGCGTGAAAGATTGACCAGATGTGAAAGTTCAGTTGACTTTGTTAAAGAAGAATCCCGTGAATGGAAGAATAACGCAGCTTCGTCTATTAAAAGAACTGAATCATTTGGCAGATCAATAAAATTTTGAATTACACCCACCCATCCAGGTAAGTATTTCCTTTTTCTCTCTGGTATTCTGTAAATGTAACATGGAGCAGAAGACATATTGAAAATTTCAAGCAACTTCCATCCAAAAGCACTTTTTCCCTCTCCTCGCCAGCCACATATGAGAATTACTGAAGGGTGCTGAATATATTCTATCAATTTCAGAAATCTCTCAGTTTCTTTTTCTATCTCATCAGGACTTTCTTCAGCTTTTTTAGTTTTTATTTCGGGTTTTTGACTCATGGTCTTTACTCCTGAATCCTTTAATGTGGAAGAACAAGCAATATTTTGTTTCTGAATTGGAGAAGGTGTGTTTTTCGGAATGGCCTGGTAGTGATAGTAATTTTGAAAGTTAGAAGTGGACCTTAAAAGTTCTCTGCATAATTTTTTAATCTCTTCCCATAATTCTTTTGTCAATGGGATTCCAATTTTCACAACAAAAGCACCTATCGTGAGATATTTTATTACTTCCCCTATTTTTTCAAGGTTTTTCTTTTCCATTTTAACCTCCCTGTCGTTTTTTGAATTTTCTTTTTCCTTGACAAATAAGGAATCCTGTAATTTCTGGTTTAAAAACTCTATGACAGATAGGAGGAAAAAAGTGTGACGTATTTGTGCCAAAAATTTTAAAATTGTCATTCGAAAGAGAAACATCAAAATATAGATAAAAATTGTGAAATCGCCTGAGGGATAAGGGATTTTGAGCAGCAGGATGGTAA
>JAGHCG010000111.1 GCA_021160565.1 bacterium
AATAAATGGAGTAGAAACAGACCTTGTTGCAACAGACAATTTTAAAGGTGGATATATAGGAACAAAATATCTAATTTCTCTTAGATGCAAAAAAATTGCTTTTATTAGTGGATGGTTATCTCTTTACAGTTCAGAAGGAAGATTATCTGGATATCAAAAAGCACTTACGGAAGAAAATATACCTTACAGGAAAGAATTGGTTATAGATGGAGATGTTTCAGAGAAATTTGGATATGAAGCAGCAAAATTATTACTTACTAAAAATAAGATAGATGGAATTTTTTCTGCAAATGAACCGATTACAATTGGGATTCTAAAAGCGATAAAAGAGATGAAAATAAAGCCTGAAGAGATAAAAATTGTTTCATTTGATGAACCGAATATACCTCCATCTCTTAATTATCCAGTGACCCTGATAAAACAGCCGAGATATGAGATAGGGAAAATAGCAGCACAGATACTTCTTGAAAGAATCAAGGAGAAAAGAAGAAATTTAAAAACACCTTTTAAGAAAATTTTACTTGAACCCGAAATGGCAAAAGAAAAAGAAGAAATAAAAATTTGAAAGGGAGGTGAAAGAAATGAAAAAGAAAGGATTTACGCTGATAGAACTTCTTGTGGTTGTTGCAATTATAGCGATTCTGGCTGCGATGTTATTGCCAGTATTAAGCAAAGCAAGAGAAAAAGCAAGAAGCGCCTTATGTATGAATAATTTAAAGCAAATAGGGAATGCCATTGGTATGTACATTATAGATTATGATGACTACTTCCCACCCGCAAGGGTTGAAGGATATGGCTCTGTTGGAACATGGATAATACCAATCGCTCCCTATCTCGGATACAGAAAACCAGCAAGTATCCCGGATGATTACAGATACAGAAACTGGTTATCCCAGGAAAGAGACAATGTTTTTTATTGCCCTAGTTCTTATGATTACACAGGAAAAAAATTCTCAAAGGGAATAGCAAAAGGAGCAATCACTTATGACCCAACAACCCGAAACAGATTTGGTTATAAACCAGGGGCTGCATGGATTGATTATGGAGATGCTTCAGGAAGTTTTTATCCTGGTGGAGCAAATGATGCAGCAAAATATGCAAGGAAATATTCAAGAATGGTAATGGAATCTGTAGTTTTATTTGAATGCACTGTGAATACAAATGGATTACCACTCACAGATTATTACAATCTTTCTGGCTATACAAACAGACAGCAATTCAGACATAGTGATTTTATGAATTGCCTTTTTACAGATTTCCATGTTGAAGCAATTCATAAAAGAGAGCCCTACACATTCAGTATGGACTGGATACCGCTGGATAGACCATATAAATAAAAAACGAGGAAAACAGGAGGGGATAATGGAGAAAGTAAAGTTATTTTTGATGCTGGTGATTTTTTTAGTATCTTCACTTTTCTCCAAAGAAATTTTGAACATTTCTTTTGATGAGAATGTTATTCTTATGGGAAGAGTAAAAGACAAAGCAGGACCTGAATTTTCTGTTGCTGACATAAAAGGGAAAAATTTAAAAATTGAAAAAATTCAAAATCTTCAAGGATTGAGATTTGAAAGAAAAAATAAAACATATCTTATATTTGTAAAGAGCGATGAAATGGTAAGCGATTTCCAAAATGGTCTTGTAATAGAAACAAAGTTTTTATATACTCCAACTGAAAAAGGTGGAGTTGGAACAATCTTTTCAAAATACGAAATAAAACAACCCAGAAGAACATTTTCTCTCCATATATGGGAAAATCCAAAGATAAAAAAAGAGAAAAAAGCAACAATTGGGTTTGATATTTCTCCTGATGGAAAAACA
This sequence comes from bacterium, assembly GCA_021160565.1. Lineage (GTDB taxonomy): Bacteria > Ratteibacteria > UBA8468 > B48-G9 > JAFGKM01 > JAGHCG01. Next base: position 1,822 of record JAGHCG010000111.1, read on the forward strand.
GTGGAAAGTACTGGTACCGCCTATATCCTTGAACCTAACAAAATTTATGATGTGAAGGTAGTTTTTATCCCTCAAAAACAGATTGAAATATATGTTAACGGAGAACTTAAAGGTAGAAAGAAAACGAAACTGAAAAAACTTTTCAAATCAAATGCACCCGTTGGAATAGGATGTAGATTTTATGGAGAAAGTCCAATTAATTTCTTTAATGGAGTGATTTTTTACATTAAAGTATCTACTCTCTCAGATACAGAAAAAATTGCTTCTCTTCCAGATTTTGTGAACTGGTCTTATGAAGGAGCATACCAGAAAGATAATGGTTTGAGGGGAAAAATTGTTTTGAATGGATGGTGGAAGTGGTATCCAGCAGATGAAAAAAAAATAAACCCACCTTCTGATGTTGAATGGTATTACAGAAAAGTTCCAGGAATAGGAAAGTGGTTTTATATAAAAGATAAAAGTGGAAAAAGAATTACAAAAATAAATGGGAAGAAAACTACAGGTTATGAAAAAGCATGGATTGAAAGAAATTTCAAAATCCCTGAAAAATGGAAAAATAGAAGAATTTTTATTTCTGTTTTAAATACAAAAGGAGGAGGAATTGCTTATTTAAATGGGAAAAAAATAGGTGCTTTGCTTCCAAATTTACCATGGAAATATGAGATAAAAAAACCATTTAAAGATGAATACACAATCACTTTTCTCAC
>JAGHCG010000165.1 GCA_021160565.1 bacterium
AGGTAGTATTTGACTATGGGAGGTTTATATCTTATCATATTTTAAGGTAAATTAAAGAAAAAATTTAATGTTCCTGTCTTAAAATATCAAAAAGGATAAAATGACAAGCCGGGACCAGCAGGATGAAATCAAGGCAATTTATGAGATAAGTAAGGCAATCACTTCTGATATGTACTTTGAAGATATTTTAAAATTGATTGTTTCTGTTACTGCTGAGGTTTTCGGTTCAAAAATATGTTCAATAATGCTTCTGGATGAAAGAACAAATACACTGAAAATAAGAGCAACCCAGTCAATGAGTAGAGATTATTTAAGGAAACCACCTCTTAAAATTGGAGAGGGAATAGCAGGAAAAGTTGCTCAGTATAATAAACCAATAGTTGTGAAGGATGTAAGAAAAGAACCTGATTATAAATACAGAGATATAGCGATAAGAGAAGGACTTGTTTCAATGTTATCTATTCCGATGTGTGTGAAAAATAAAGTAATAGGAGTTTTAAATATTTACACTTCAAAACCCCATGATTTTACAGAAAGAGAAATTGAAGTTATATCATCAATAGCAAATCAGGCAGCAATTGTTATTGAAAATACCGAACTTATGGTCAAAACCAAGATTTTACAGGAAGAACTGGAAACAAGAAAGAAGATAGAAAGAGCAAAAGGGATATTAATGAAAGAGGAAAATTTGACAGAAGAGGAAGCATATAAAAAAATGAGAAAATTCAGTATGGATAAAAGAAAAAATATGAAAGAAATTGCAGAAGCGATAATTCTTGCTTACGAACTTAAAAACAAATAAATATGGAAATAAAAGAAAATTGTGGAATTGCAGGTGTTTATGGAAACAGAAAAGCTGCTGAAATTATTTATTTCTCTCTTTTTTCTCTTCAGCATAGAGGTCAGGAAAGTTGCGGAATAATTGTCTCTGATGGTAAAAAATTTTCTTTTCACAGAGGTATGGGGCTTGTATGGGAAGTTTTTTCAAATGGGAAAGTTGAAAAATTAAAGGGATTTTCTGGAATTGGACATGTGAGATATTCAACCACAGGAAGTTCTTCAGAAAAGAATATACAGCCATTTATGGTTGAATATAAAGGGAAAACATATGCAATTGCACACAATGGAAATCTTGTGAACAGTTATACTTTAAGAAAAAAACTTGAAGAAAATGGAACAATTTTCCAGACCACTCTCGATACAGAAATAATAATGCATCTTATAATAAGGTCAAAAAAGAAAAGATTCATTGATAAAGTTATTGATGCTCTTAAAAAACTGCGGGGTGCTTTTTCTCTTTTAATTTTTACACCTGAATGTATAATTGCTGCAAAAGACCCGTGGGGTTTTAGACCTCTTGCTCTTGGGAAATTGAAAGAAGGATATATAATCTCATCAGAAACTTGCTCATTTGACCTTGTTGGAGCAAAGTACATAAGAGAAATCAGACCCGGAGAAATTATTCTTATAAATAAAAATGGTGTGAAAAGTTATAATTTGCCCGCTAAGAAAATATCAAGATGTATATTTGAATTTATATATTTTGCAAGACCTGACAGTAAAATATTTGGAAAGAATGTATATATAGCACGGAAAAAACTTGGAGAGAAACTCGCTGAGGAATTTCCCTATGAAGGAGATATTGTAATTCCAATACCTGATTCTGGAAACTGTGCTGCAATGGGATTTGCTCTTAAAAGAGGGATTCCTTATGAAATGGGAATTATAAGAAATCACTATGTTGGAAGAACATTCATTCAACCTTTCCAGACAACAAGAGAAACGCAGGTAAAGATAAAGTTAAATCCCATTAAAGAAGTAATAAAAGGAAAAAGAGTTATTGTTGTTGAAGATTCAATAGTTAGAGGAACAACAAGCAGGTTCAGAATAAAATCTATAAGAGAGGCTGGAGCAAAAAAGATATATATGGCTGTGAGTTGTCCTCCAATAAAATTTCCATGTTTTTATGGAATTGATTTCCCTTCTTCAAAAGAATTAATTGCAAACAATAAAACCATTGAAGAAATAGGAAAATCTATTGGAGTTGATGGTCTTTATTACCTTTCTCTTGAAGGGATGCTTTCAGCAATCTCATTACCACCTGAAGAATTCTGTACAGCATGTTTTACAGGTAAATACAGAGTTAAACCAGAAGGATTTAAAGGAAAGGAGCAATTTGAATAATGGAAGGATATCTTGTAATTGAAGATGGAACAATTTATAAAGGGAAAGTTTTTGGTGCAAAGAGAATTAAGTTTGGGGAATTGATTTTCAATACAAGTATGACAGGATATCAGGAAATAATATTTGACCCATCTTATAAAGGACAGATTGTTGTTATGACTTATCCTTTAATTGGAAATTATGGAGTAAATGAAGAAGATATTGAATCATATAAAATACATCTTGAAGGTTTTGTGATAAAAGAAAAAAGTAGAATTTACAGTAACTGGAGAGCAAATAAATCTCTTGAAGAACTTTTTGAAAAAAATGGAATAGTAGGAATTGAAGGAATTGATACAAGGAAAATTACAATTACACTCAGGGAAAAGGGTGCATTGAAAGGTGGAATTTTTCCTGGTAAAAGGAAATCTCCTGAAGAAATGGTTGAAATGGTTAAAAAATCAGAAAGTATTGTTGGAAAAGACCTTGTTAGAAGTGTTGTAAAAGATAAACCTTACTGGTGGAACAAAAAAGGAAAATATAAGATTGTAGTAATTGATTGTGGAGTTAAATATAATATTTTGAGATTGCTTTCCTCTGTTGGCTTTAAGGTGAAAGTAATTCCTTCTTTTTTTTCATGGGAAGAAATTGTAAAGGAAAATCCTGATGGAATACTTATATCAAATGGTCCAGGAGACCCAGCAGCTGTCCCCTACATAGTGAATACAGTTTCAAATCTTGTGGAAAGATACCCTGTTTTTGGAATTTGTCTCGGGCATCAAATTTTAGGTCAGGTATTTGGCGGGAAAACTTTTAAATTGAAATTTGGCCATCATGGAGCAAACCATCCTGTAAAAGATTTGAAAACAGGGAAAATTCACATTACAGTCCAAAATCACGGTTTCTGCGTTGATATAAATACTTTGAAAGACCCTCATGTTGAAATTACACATATAAATTTGAATGATATGACACTTGAAGGAATTGAACATAAGAAATTACCTGTTTTCTCAGTTCAGTTCCATCCAGAAAATTCTCCAGGACCAAGAGATGCCCAATATTTATTTGAAAAATTTTACAGGATGATAGATGGGAAAAAGAACTGATATTG
>JAGHCG010000043.1 GCA_021160565.1 bacterium
CTCATATATTTTTTAATCTTCCTCCAGTTTCTATAGAAAATTTCTGGCTTAAGATATTTTTTAAAAACAATTGAGGGCTCGTTCATTCTGGAAAGTAAAAGAGAAGAATACTCCAAAAATTCAGGATGAGAAGGAGTATTCAGAATTTTCTTTACCTCTTCTTCTTTTATCTTTCTTTCCCATAACCAATTCATATAAAATCCACCTCCCTCTCTATTATTTTTTCAATTTCTTTTTTAAAATGTTTTTCCATTAAGGAGTAATCAATTTCATGATTAGTTTTCAAATCAGCAAGTCCGCTTTTTATTTTAAATCTATCATATGTCCTGAACCAAATTATCAAATTTTCTTTTATCACCTTATTGGGATACAGATTTACAAATTCTGAGAGAGGAAGGAAAGTTGACGAAAGAAAATATAAATCAAAAAAATCTTTTGCTTCTTCCCTTCCTCCAACAATTCTACTTTTTCCTGCAATATCTTCTTCTTTACTAAATCCACACACAGCATAAATTTTTCTTAAGTAGATATCCTCAAGGGAAGCAACTGGTATTCCATTCACTATATTGATGGGTTTTAAAAGTTCAAAGAAATCTTCAACAAAATCAACTTTTGTTTTTAAACTTCTATATCCCACTTCATATACAATTACTCTGGCTTTATCCTTCTCATCTATTTTCTGCAAAATCTCTAAGGAAAATCTCTCTTTCAGATGAGTAATTAATGTGTCTATTTTCTTAAAATCAAAATTAGGAGTAAAAAAATCTATATCAAAAGAAAAACGATGTTTGAAATAAAAAAGTGAAAGAGCAGTGCCTCCCACCATATAAAAACCTTCTAACTTCCCTGCAAGAGAGTTCAGTATTTCTCTTATAAATTTTTCTTCTTTTTCCCTTTTCATATTTCTAATTATACAACTTATAAGTTTTTCTGTAAAGTAAAATACAACCTATAAGTTAACAAGAAAAAAGGAAGGGGGAAATGCTGAAATCCATTGAAGGATGCGGGATTGAAATAAGGAGGTTTAGCCTCGGGAAAAAGAAGAAGCCCCCGCCACCAAGGCGGGGGCTTCCGGGATTTTCTCTCACATTACAGTGGGTTCCTCACCTTTGCCTGGGTATCTGCAGCATTGTTGTAGTTGGGGAACATATCTGGAACTTTACCCACTGGTATCCATTTCACATGCCCATCAACGAAGCATGCGTTGACACCGTCATTTTTGTGGTTGAGCAATCCCACTGGAACAGCACTTGCTCCACCAGATGTTGTAGATTCTCCTGTTCTCAAAGCGTCATAACTCCACCAGGTTCCTGCAGCAGCTCCTAAGTCTCCACCAGAGATTGCTTTGTCAACCACAATGACAGTGTCGACATCCAGTGCTTCAGTGCACCAGAGAGCATATGCATAGGATACACCTTTTCCATCTGCATTTCCTGCTGTATCCACTAAGATATTTGTTATACCCTGACTGCCCTCTTCTGTTGCAAGGTCTACTGTTTTGTGGGAAAGGTCAGATGGACAGATAAATGTTTTCTGGGCACTCACATAGTTTGGATAAAGAAGTCCCAGACATCCTGGAACTGTCTGTCCAGTACCTGCTGATGTGATTGGGAAATATTCTCTGTAGTCCTGACTGTACATTCTGAGAGCAAGCCCTATCTGCTTTAAGTTGGAAATGCAGACTGCTCTTCTTGCCTGCTCTCTGGCTCTTGCGAGTGCTGGCAGTAGCATCGCTGCGAGAATCGCTATGATCGCAATTACCACCAACAACTCAATCAATGTAAACCCTTTCTTTTTCATCCTTTTTCACCTCCTTTCTTTATTTTCAATTAACAAATTTCAAACTAACAATTAATAAGTCCCTGATGGTGGTGTGTTTTCATCTGACCCATTTACAGGGTTAATCAGATTTTCATAATTATCAGCTGTTGTTTGCTGTCCACCACCAATTTTATCCTGAGGTAAAAGATAATATGTGGTACTCCCACTCGTAGTTTTATAAGTAGGCACCCATGAAACATGTCCACCTACATAAAGTACATTAACTCCATCTGTACCATGATTGTCTGCTGTCTGACATCTTGGGACGTGATTCGGATAGTCAAGATACCAGTTGTCACTTCCATCGTTTCCATAGACACTCAATTCATCTGCACATACAACTGACTCATCTTTACTCTGTTCGTGAAGTCCAGGAGCATAAGCATAAGAGAGATGTTGTCCAAAAAGTGGTTGATAGTTTGCAGTGGCAGTAGCTCCAGTTGGTGCAGTCCCTCCCACTACTCCTCTTTCCAGATCAATCCACCAGGGTGCTTTTGTGTCCGCAGAAGATGGACATACAAATATTCCTGTATCCTTTGCATACTTTGGTATTAACAATGATAGTGATTGTCCAGGACCACAATTATCAGGATCAGAGGAATTATAAGCAGGGAAATTCTCATCGTAGTCCTGGGCATACATGTGAACCGCAAGTCCTATCTGTTTTAAGTTGCTGATACACACACCTCTTCTTGCCTGCTCTCTGGCTCTTGCGAGTGCTGGCAGTAGCATCGCTGCGAGAATCGCTATGATCGCAATTACCACCAACAACTCAATCAATGTAAATCCTTTCTTTTTCATCCTTTTTCACCTCCTTTCCGGTTTAATATTAACCTTACCGGAAAGTTTACTCTTTCCGGTATTTTCCTTATAACATATTTTCAAAAATTTGTCAAGTCCTTTTTTCATTATTTTCTTTCAATTATATATACACAAAAAATTTTTTTTGTCAAATTTTTTTTGCAATGTAAAATAAAAAATATGAAAAGAGAAGAAGCATTGAAAATTCTTGAAGAGAAAATTAAAAATAAAAATCTGATTAAACATTCTCTTGCTGTTGAAATCTGTATGAAAAAACTTGCAGAAAAATTTGGTGAAGATGAAAATCTATGGGCTCTTGCTGGACTTTTGCATGACCTTGATTATGAGGAAACAAAAAACAATTTTTCAAAACATGGTTTTATAACTGCTGAATATCTTAAAGGGAAGGTTCCTGAAATTGTCCTTGATGCAATAATATCACATCCAGGACATAAAGAAAGAAAAACAAAAATGGCAAAAGCATTATACTCTGTTGACCCGCTAACAGGACTTATTGTTGCATGTGCTTTAATAAAACCCGAGAAAAAACTTTCCTCAATTGATAAAAATTTTGTTCTCAAGCGATTTGGTGAGAAAAGATTTGCTGCAGGAGCAGATAGAAACCAGATAAAGAGTTGTGAAGAACTTGGACTTTCTCTGGAGGAATTTATTGAAATATGCCTTTCTGCAATGAAAGAAATTTCAGACCAACTTGGTTTATAAGTGGAATTTGCTGATGTATGTATAATCGGTGGAGGAGCATCTGGAACATTTGCTTCAATTGTTTCTGCTGAAAGGAAGAAAAAGGTTTTTCTTTTTGAAAAAAATAAAACCATCTGTAAAAAATTACTTCTGACAGGAAACAGAAGATGCAATTTAACAAATATGGCTGATATTGAGGAATTTATTGAAAAGTACAGAAATGGAAATTTTCTGAGAAATGTTTTTTATCAGTTTTTCAATACTGATTTGATTGATTTTTTTGAAAAGCATGGATTGAAACTTAAAGTTGAAAGGGGAAAGAGAGTATATCCTGAAAGTGATAATGCGGAAGATGTTGTGAATTTGCTCAAGAAACTTCTGATTGAAAATAAAGTTTATCTTTTTCTAAAAACATCTGTAAAGGATATAGAAAAGAGAAAAGGGTATTTTGAAATTATCACGGAAAAAAGAAAGTTTATATCAGAAAAAGTAATAATTGCAACGGGTGGTAAAAGTTTTCCAGAAACGGGAAGTCAGGGAGATGGATATAAATGGGCTGAAAAGTTCGGACATAAAATAATCCCGCCTGTACCTGCTTTATGTGGAATTGAAATAAAGGAAAAATTTATAAGGAAATGGCAGGGAATAACTCTTAAAAATGTCAGAGTAAGTGCTTTTCTTGAAAGAAAAAAAATTGGAGAGGAATTTGGGGAAGTTCTTTTTACTCATTATGGAGTGAGTGGTCCTGCAATTTTGAATTTAAGTGGAGATATTTCTGAAAATACAGGGAAAGGGGAAATAAAAATTGTTATAAATTTTAAACCGGCGCTTGATGAGAAAAAGGTTGAAAATCGTTTAATTAGAGAATTTGAGGAAAATCCCAATAGGAAAATAAAAAATGTTTTTAGAAATCTTCTGCCTTCAGGAGTAATAATTGAATTTCTGAAATACGCTTCTGTTGACCCTGAAAAGGTTGCAAATCAGATAACAAAAGAAGAAAGGAAAAAACTGGTAAAATCATTGAGGGAATTTACTATTACAGTGAAAAATACAAGACCTTTTTATGATAGTATGGTTACAAGAGGTGGAGTTGATGTCAAAGAGATAAATCCCAAAACAATGGAATCAAGAAAAGTGAAAGGATTGTTTTTTGCAGGAGAAATAATAGATGTTGATGGAAAGACAGGTGGATTTAATCTTCAGGCAGCATTTTCAACTGGATATGTTGCTGGAATTTCTGTTTAATTGAGTGAATACCATTTCCACAATTTTTTCCATTCCCTTCTATATTTTTCTGCAATTTCTTTTTTCTTTATTATAAAAACAAGTTCAATATTCCTTTTTGCTGAAAGTGTGGGATTGTATGAGCCAGTTATAACAGTTTTATCATCAATTATGAAAAATTTGAAATGGAGTAGCGCCGCCAGATTACTTCTTTTAATCCTGCATCCAAAATTTTTCAAAATATAGAAAACTGAATTGTGAATTTGATTTGTATCTATTATTCCATTTACTTTAACTCCTGCAAGTTTCCTTCTTATAATTGCTTTTGCTATGTTATCAGAGGTAAAAGAAAAAAGAGCAAATTTTATTGAAATGTTTGCTTTTTTTATTTTCTCAATTATCACTTTTTCACAGTTATACTCAGGAGCAAAATAAACTTCAAATAAGTCATCTCTATAAAATTGGCTGGATTTTTCTCCATTCCATAAAGAAAGGAATTTCTGATGGAAAAACTCTGCGAGTTTCTCATTTTCTACGAATACAACATCGTTTCTATCATTGTGGAATCCACTTTCAGTATAATTAAGGGAACCAATAAAGAGGTATTTTTTATCTATAACAATAAATTTGGAATGGAAAATCGGATATTGGTTATGTATGTGAAACTTTAAATTTTTCCAATTTAAACTTTTTGTGTTTTTCTCAACAATTATCCGTACCTCAATGTTTTTCTTTTTTTGAAGAAGATTAATAAGGAATGGAGAAGAGAGAGAATAAGAAGAAATATAAATGGACTTTTCTGCATTTTTTATTTTTTCTTTAAAAATTTTTTCTGCTTTCTGAGAGGGTGTGAAAAAAACAAGTATTGAGAGAATAAATAGTCTGGTACTTTTAGGATTCATTTAGAG
>JAGHCG010000105.1 GCA_021160565.1 bacterium
ATATAGAAGAGAGGAAGATAAAATTTTAATGTATTATGGAGCAGTGGATAGAACTACATGTGTGGCATTTGCAAAGATGAGCGATATAATAGAATATCTTAAAAAAAATAAAATTTAATCTGTATAAAGGAGTTTTTCAAAAAATAAAGGAAGGGAAAACAGACATTTCTGCTTCTCAGGATTGAAATATTCAAGTTTTATATCCTCTCTCATTGGAAAATTTTTCTCAATTTCAATATTTCCTTTAATTCCAGAAATGAAACTCCATCCAGCAACGAGTCCAACTATCGGGAATGTATAAATTTTAACTTTATCAAAAACAGATTTCATCATTTTATAAATCTCAATCAGTTTTTCAGGAGTAAGAAAAATACAATTTCCGCCCTGAGTGATAAAAATACTCTCCTGATTCATCTTTTCATAACAGATGGAATAAAATTCTTCAGTATAAAGAGGATTGGATGTTGCTCCAGGGTCTGTAGCATCAACAATTATAACATCATATTTTCCCTTCTCTTCTTTCACATATTTAAGTCCGTCCCCAATTATCAATTCTGCTCTTTCATCTTCAAAAGCACCTCTATCAAACTTCAAATATTCTTTTGCTACTTTAATCATTTCTTCATCTATATCAACCATTTTTACTTCTTTCACAGGATGTTTGAGAACTTCTCTTAAAGTGGCTCCTTCTCCTCCTCCAATAATCAATACTCTTTCAGGAGAAGGATGTGCAAAAAGGGCAGGGTGAACAAGAACTTCATGATAACTTTCCTCTCCTTTTTCCACAGATTGAACAGCACCGTCAATGAATAAAACCTTCCCGAACTTTTCTGTCTCATAAATTTCAATTTTCTGATATTTAGTTTGTTTTTCAAAAACTTTCTTTTTAACACGAAAAATAACTCCAAACTCTGGAATATACCAGTCAACCGTCATCTGGTTTGAATTTTTCTGCATATATACCCCTTTCTAATTTTATTACTGCTGGCTTTTTACACTGCAATTTTTCTATTATGTAATCAGTCGCTTTTGTAGGAAGAGCATTATTCCCACAGGTATATACATCCACAGAGGCATAGTTATACTCAGGCCATGTGTGAATACTTAAATGACTTTCTGAAATAAGAATATAGCCGCTTACTCCCTGAGGATTGAATTTGTGAAATTTCACATCAAGAATTGTTGTGTTTGAAATTTTTGCTGATTCTATAAGAATGTTTTTGAGAGTTTCAATATCATCAAGGCAGGAGGCACGGCAGTCATACAGGTCAATAATTATGTGGGAACCAACTGGAGGAACGATTGCTTGTCTCTTCATTTTTCCCTCCTTTTTTCATTTTTTCACCTCCTTCCTCTGTTGGACAGAGAAACAAAAATAAAATAAAATTACTTAAATATTTATAATTCAACTTGAACAAGATGTCAAGTAATATAATGTAATTTTTTTAAAGTGTCAAGAGAAAGGGTTTTGAAATGGAAAATGTTAAAAAGAAATTCAGAAATTTACAGATTTTCAGTTTTCTTTCAATACTCTTTCCTCTGGTTCTTTTGCTGGTAGCAAAATTAATGCAGGAAAGTGGTTTTACTTCCCTTGTTGAAGAATACGAAAGAGGAGCAGCAAGAATAATTCAGTATATTCTTTATTTTCTGGGTGCTTCCATTATGTTCGGTGGAGATACTGTTTCTGACTTTGTAGCAAAAAGAATTTTTAAAGAGAGGAAAACAAAGAATAAAGAGATATTCCCATTATATTTTACTTACACCCTTTCAATGATATGGTTTACCAATTTAATAGGAATTTCTGGATTTATTGGATTTTTAATATGTGGAAATTTTTCATGGCTTGGATTATTTGTTTTAATTAACATTCCGCTTCAGATTAGATATATTCCAACCTATGCCAGATATAAAAAATTGTGTGAATGAATCTATTTTATAAATCTTCCATCATCTTTTGAGTCTGGCAGTTTAAAAATATTTTTTTTGAGCCATCCAATTTTTTCAGTTTCTCTTCTGTCAAATTCAGGTACATATGGTTTTATATCAAGTAAAGGTGTTCCATCTACAATATCCACATCGCAGATATATATTTTGTTATTTTCAATCCTTAAAAGACGGACAGTGGAAATTCCTATCGGATTAGGACGAGAAGGAGCTCTTGTAGAAAATACTCCATGACTTCTTTTATCCATATATGGCTTTACTATCAAATTTGATTTTTTACAGAGGTGGAAGTGGTATATCAGAATTATATGAGAAAATCCTTCAAGGTCTTTTAATCCTTCAGTATATTCAGGAAATATTTCAATCCATCCTTCAATTCCCTTTCCTCCTTCAGGCTGAATTGGAGTTCCTTCCGGTTTTTTAAAAGGTGTGTGAATTATCCCTATTGGTTTATATTTTATTTCTTCCATGTTATTATGTTGTTCCAATACTTTTTATGGGAGAAATAAAACGCCCCCAGCCGGACTCGAACCGGCGCTACCACCTTGAAAGAGTGGTGACCTGGGCCGCTAGTCGATGGGGGCGACCGGAAAAAATTATACTTTTTCTTTTCAATAATGTCAACCATTCGCTATTCCTCAAAAAAGTTTTGTAAAAAATCTCGGTTAATTATGAAGAAAGCATTATTTGATTTTTCCAGACGATGAATATACCGGAGAAAATTAAAGAAGAGCAGAATCCCATACCGGTGAAATGCCAGAGCCAGTTAAAATCTTTTGGAAGATTAGTCCATAGGGGGAGCATTTCTTTCCCAACCGTTGAGGATAAAAGAAATCCAGTTAAAAAACCAGTTATAAGAACCATGAAAAGTTTTATATCAATTTTAAAAAAGATTACACCCAGAATAGTTAGAAT
>JAGHCG010000048.1 GCA_021160565.1 bacterium
ACATGCAACAGAAAGATTGAAAGAAAGAGGAGTATCCAGAAAAGAAGTAGAGTATACAATTGCTTATGGTGAGAAAATTTCTGTTAAAAAGGGAAGAGAAGGGTATAGAAAAAATTTTAAATATGAAAATATCTGGAAAGGAAGGTACTATAAAATAAAACAGGTAATTGTTATAGGGAAAGAAGAAAAGGATAAAATTGTAGTTATCACAGTATATGCTTTCTATTTTGGAGGAGAGTAAAATGAAAATTACATACGACCCAGAAGCAGATGCTCTTTATATTTCTTTTAAAGAAAAAAAAGGAGAGGTTACTACAATTCGGATTACAGAAGATTTTGCAGTTGACCTTGGGCCTGGAGAAGAAGTGGTCGGAATTGAAATTCTTGATGCTTCTTCCTATTTTAAAATTCAGAAAAAGATACCCGAGATAGAACTTGAAAATGTAAAACCGGTCTAACTCCTTACCAGTTTCCAAAATCATCTTCTGTTCCAAATTTTTTATCAGGCCCAGCAGAAATTATTAGATATGGAACATTCTTTTTCTCTGATTGTGGATATTTGTAAATTAAAGGTGTTTTCCATCCATCAATAATATTCCCATTTTTGTCAATATCTTCTTTTTTAAATCTAATATAAGGGCCATTCCATCTTTCATTCTCAACAGGTCCCTGTAAAAGTTCTACAAGTATTTTACTGGTACTTCCTGCTGGATAATCTCCAAAATCTGTTTCATACATTGAAAGTGCAGCCTCAAGAGAAGAAATGATTGCTTTCGTTTTCACAATTATACCCTTTACTCTTGCTTTATGATATACAGGTAATGAAACAGCAGCCAGAAATGAAATTATTATGATAACCACGAGTATTTCAATAAGAGTAATTCCCTTTTTCATTTAAAAATTATTCAATTCTTTTGCGAAACTGAAAAAAGAATTATCTCCGATTATTATGTGGTCAAAAACTTTTATTCCCAGTATATCTCCTGCTTCAAAAAGTTTTTTTGTAAATTCTCTATCTTCCCGACTTGGTGTTGGGTCTCCTGAGGGATGGTTATGGATACAGATTATTGAAACAGTGAAATTTTCAAGAGCCCTTGTAAAAATCTCTCTTATTATTGGATTTGCCTGATTTACTGTTCCTTCTGTTATTTCTTCCACTTTTATAATCCTATTTTTTGCATCAAGATGTAAAACTTTAAAAACTTCTCTTTTCAAATCTCTCATTCTTGGCATTATATATTTCACAACTTCCTGAGGTGTGGTTATTTTTACTTTTTCCTCTTCTATTTCCTCTTCCATAAATCTTCTTCCAATTTCAATTGCTGCTTTTATCTGGCATATTTTTGCTTCTCCAAGTCCTTTGATTTTCTTCCATTCCCTTATTCCGGTATTGCTCATATTTCTGAAAGAACCGAATTTATTGAGTATTTTTCTTGCAAGGTCAATTGCACTTTCTCCTTTTGTTCCACTTCTGATTAAAATTGCAAGAAGTTCTACCTTTGATAATCTGTGTTCTCCATATTTTAAAAGTTTCTCTCTTGGTTTTTCAGTTTCAGGCCATTCTTTCAAAGGTTTATATTCTTCCATAATGATAAATAATATTTTTTTAGAGAGAAAAAGTCAAACCCAGTTTGACAAACCGGGTTTGGGAGAAGAGAGTTTCCAGGAAAAAAGAAAGAGAAGGAATACCAGAAAAAACAAAATTGAAATAGAATAAAATATCAATGTGTATGAGAATTTTATTTTTAGTAGTCCGAGAAAAATTATTCCACTTCCAATTCCAAAATCTCTCCATAAGAAAAGAGAAGCAATTTTCCTGCTCCTCTCTTCTTCTGGAAACAATTTTCCTATTCTTACACTTGCTGCTATTGGAACTATCTGGAAAAGTCCACCAAGTGAAAGTGTTGAAATTACTGTAAGAAATAAATTTTGAAATTTTGAGAAAAGGAAGAGAAATAAAGAGGAGAGAAGAAAGAAAATAATACAGGTGGGATATTCTCCTGTTTTATCAATTATTTTCCCCCCAATAATACTTAAAATTCCGGCTGAAATGTAAAAGAATACAATTGTTTTATTTAAAATACTTTTACCAAAGTTTTCAACTATAAAGTGATTTAAAAGATTTAAAATGACACTGTATCCAATTGCTCCAATAAAAAGTCCAATTGCAAATATACCAAGTTTTTTTGAGAATGAGAACGAAAGAAGAGAAATCTTTTTTTCTTTTTTACCTTCAGAAATAAAAAGAGAGGAGAGAAAACCACAGAAAGCAGAGATGGAAGCAAAAATGAATAGATGAAAAAACCCTTTATATACAAAAATTTCTCCAAGGATTAAAAATCCAGCAATAAGCCCTATGTGAAGGAAAAACCTTAAAATGCCGTTTTCAATTCCAAATCTTTCTCTTTCTGAAATGTTAAGAATTAAAGTTAAGGTGGCTGTCCAGAGAATAGATGCTCCAATTCCCCATATTATTCCTGCAAATAAAAAAAGAGGATATTTTTTGAAAATTATAAAAAAGAAGGCGAAGAGAAAATATGAAAAACTCCCGGCAATTATACTTTTCTTAATTCCAATATAGTTTATTACTCCTGGAGCAGCAAATCTTACAATTGCCATTGAAAGGTAAACTGAAGCAAGAATTGAGGAAAATTTGAAGGAGGGAAAAGAAAGAACATTTTTAAGGTAAATATTCACATATGGTTGAATTGCCCCTGTTCCCATAAAAATAAAAAAGAAAATGCTCCATAAAAAATATCTGTCTTTTTTCATTTTTATGCAAGGAGTGCTGAGAAAATACCAACAAGAAATATTCCGTCATAAACTCCTGCTCCTCCAATGCTCATCACTCCTGGATATTTTCCAAGATTTGGTAAATTAAGAAGGTCAGCTCCTATCAATACTCCAAGGACTCCTGAAATATAAGCAACAGGGATTTTGTTCCCCGGAGAAAAAATATATGCAAGAACAACTGCAACAATTGGAGGTATTAAAGCAGGAACTGTTACTCCAATTCCAGGAATTACTTTTGAAATTCTGAAACATATGATGATTGAAATTAAAGTGGCAAAAAAAGTGGGAAGAGTAGGGGCTTTTGGAAATAGATAAATGCAGAGTAAAATTGGAATTATTGCTCCTCCTACATTTATTGCTATTATCTGTTTTGTTCCAACTTCTGGCATTCCAAATGGATGAAATAGGAAAAATATACTTTTTTGAGGGGGAATGAAACTTACCTCTCTTACATAAATCGGAATATTTATTGTGCTTCCAATAAGAGAAAGGAAAAGGATTAAAAATGCCATTGTTGGAGAGAGTCCAAGTTTTCCAAGAGCAATTCTGATTATTTCAATTTGAATTAGAAAAAAGAAGAAAGGCAAAAGCAGAATAAAAATTAAAAGAAGCAAAATAGAAAAAGGTAGAAAAAACATTATTTTTCTCCTTTTTTGTATTTGTCTTTATAAATACCCGGGGGAAAAATTTTTGTCATTACTTCTGCTGTCCACTTAAATGCCTGAGATGGTGTCATTTTCCAGTTTGTTGGACATGGTGATAGAATTTCAATAAGTGAGAATCCTTTATTTTCTATCTGATAAATAAATGCTTTTTTAATGGCTCTTTTTGTCTTTAAAATATTTGCTGGTGTATCTATCAGAGTTCTCTCCAAGTAAGAGACACCTTCAAGAGTGGAAAGTAATTCACATACTCTTATTGGATATCCATGATATGAAGGGTCTCTCCCATATGGAGTTGTTGTTGTGGTCTGACCGGGTAATGTTGTGGGAGCCATCTGTCCTTTTGTCATACCGTACACAGCATTATTCACAAAAATTACTGTTATATTCTCTCCTCTTGCTGCTGCATGAACTATTTCTGCTGTTCCTATTGCAGCAAGGTCTCCATCTCCCTGGTAGGTAAAAACAATTCTGTCAGGTAAAACTCTCTTTATTCCAGTGGCAACAGCAGGTCCTCTTCCATGAGCTGTTTCTGTGACATCAAAGTTGAAGTAATCATAAGCAAGAACTGCACAACCAACAGGAGCAGTTGCTATTGTTTTTTCTCTTATTCCCAGTTCATCAATCACTTCTGCTATCAGGCGGTGAATAATCCCATGTCCACAACCAGGACAGTAAATTGTGATGTTGTCTGTTAAACTTTCAGGTTTTTTATATACCGGTTTCATATTTTCTTTATTTCTTTAAAAATTTCTTCTGGAGTTGGAACTCCTCCGCCTGGTCTCCCATAAAAGAAAATTCTTGCATTATTTTTATTTGCTATTTTAACATCTTCTATCATCTGTCCAAGGTTCATTTCCACAACAAGTATTTTCCCAACTTTTTCAGCAAGTTTACTTAACTCTTCATAGGGAAATGGCCATAAAGTTATTGGTCTGAAAAGCCCAACTTTTATTTTCTTTTCCCTTGCAATATTCACTGCTTCAAGAGATATTCTTGCACATGTTCCAAAACTTACAACAAGAAGGTCCATATCATCGCAAAAATAACATTCACTTCTAACCTCTTTTTCTTCAATTTTTCTATATTTTCTTGCAAGTTTCCAGTTATGAGTTTCAAGTACTCCGGGTTTTAAAAATAATGATTTTATTGAATTTGGTTTTCTCCCTTTACATCCCGTTAATGCCCATTTTTTCTGTGGTAAATTTTCCTTTTTTTTCTTTCTCTTTACCGGTTCCATAATCTGAGCAATCATTCCATCAGCAAGAACAATTACTGGGATTCTATATCTGTCAGCAAGGTCAAAAGCAAGATAAGTCAAATCATAAATTTCCTGTACATTCCATGGAGCAAGTACTATTGTTCTGTAATCTCCATGTCCACCGCCTCTTGTTGACTGAAAATAATCTGACTGGCTTGGAGTTACATCTCCAAGTCCAGGTCCTCCTCTGTTCATATTTATAATTACTGCAGGAAGTTCACAGCCAGCCAGATAAGATATTCCCTCCTGTTTTAAAGAAATTCCCGGTGAAGAAGAAGAAGTCATTGCTCTCACACCGGCTGCTGCTGCTCCAAAAACCATATTAATTGCAGATATTTCACTTTCTGCCTGGATAAAAATTCCTCCCTCTTCCGGCATTCTCCTGCTCATATATTCAGGAAATCTATTTTGGGGAGTAATTGGATATCCTGCATAAAATTTACAGCCTGCATCTATTGCACCTTCAGCAGATGCTTCACATCCATTCAGGAGTAATTTTTTTATTTCTTTTTTATCCATTTTCCATCAACTGTTTGTATCCATGTGCCTTGAGGAGAATATTTTTGAGCAACTTCTGCAAAGATTTCTCTGAATTTTTTTTCCTCTGATGGAGATGCATTGTTTATTCTCATGAGTTCTTTTATAATTATTTCTCTCTGTTCATTTTCCTTCCTTACAATTTCTTTCACTTCTCTTGCTTTTTTTATTTCAGAAGGAAGATTTTTTATCACCAATTTAAAATTATTTGTTTCTCCAACAAATCCAAGTTTTTTAAAATCATTGAGTTTTTCTCTCCATGAATTTATTTTCTTTTTTGCTTCTCTTATTTTTGGTGAATCAGTTTTCAATTCTTTTCTTACTTCAACTTCTTCTGCATAGGCTGTTTTTGTAAAGGGAATTCTAAAGAAACTCTGAGGTTCTTCTGGAGGAGCAAGAATATCTTCGGCTGCTTTTTTTATTTTCTCCTCAGGAAAAGTTACATAAACATTTACAACTGCACATCCAGCAAGAAGGAGAGAAACTCCCAATAATAAAAATTTCTTTTTCATTTTCGTCTCCTTTTTGATTTTCTATATTTTACTTTTTTTTATAATAAAATCAAAGCAAATTTATTTCAGAAGAAATTTTTCACAAAAAATATATTTACTTTTTCAAAAAATTCAGTAATATAAAAATAAAAAGGAGTTGAAGATGGGAAAACTTTTATTTGCAAGAAGACCGAGTGAGAAAGAGGAAAAAATTTTATATGAAATTATAAAGGAAGGGGAAGAGTATCTGAAAAAGAGAGCCAAGGCAATTATTCTTTCAGGAATTCACAGATACAGGATTTCTGAAATTTCAAAACTTCTTCACTTCCATCCCCAAAATTTGAGAAAA
>JAGHCG010000150.1 GCA_021160565.1 bacterium
CATCTATATTTACCCTCTTTTATTCTTACAGGTCTGAATTCATAATGGTCAATGAAAATATATGGAGAAGATGCTTCTGTTAGTAGCCACAATCTTTTCTTTTTTCTGGTAGGTGGATAATAAAAAACCATATCAATAAAATCTTTTCCTGGATATGAAACCGCATCTTTCAAAGGAAAAATTCTGTCTTCTCTTATGAAATCTTTCTCATTCATCTTTTCTTTTTCTCAAACCATATTATTTCAGGCTCTTCAACCCATGGAGGAGTTATAACTGCATTTTCTGGCGGGAAAACCGGACCTTTCAAAAGAGGGTCTTCAGTTTCTTCCATCCATTTTGTAAGTTCTTCTCTCAAATTCTCCAGAATATCTTTATATTCTTCCTTTTCAACAAGATTATTTCTTTCAAGAGGGTCTGCTTCAAGGTCAAAAAGAAATTCAAAAGGTCTCAATTTATCAAAATATCCCATTTTTTTGAATAATTCTTTTGAGAATCCACTATCAACATTTGGTGGAAAATAAAAAGGTCTCACTTCAAAACTTCTTATATACTTATATTTTTCTGTCCTTATACTCCTCATCGGGTCATATGCAGCATGGTATGTAAGTTCTGTAAAAATTCTATCTCTGACTTTTTCTTTCTCCCCTTTAACAATCGGTAAGAAACTTTTTCCCTGCATAATTTCTGGAATTTCTATACCAAGATAATCAAGAATTGTTGGAGTGAGGTCAAGATTTGAAAGGAGAGAATCTATTTTTTTCCCACCCTCAAATTCAGGACCTCTCATTATCAGAAAAATTCCTATTCCAGGGTCAAAAAGAGTTGCTTTTGCTCCTGGAAAAGCTATTCCATGGTCTGTTGTAAGAATAATAAGTGTTCTATCAATCAGTTTTTTTCTCTCCAGAACTTTTATAATTTCCTCTATACTTTTATCAACTCTTTCAACAAGTATATTTAAACTCGCTATATCTTTTTTAACTTCAATTGCATCTGGAAGAAATTCAGGAACTTTTATATCTTCTGGAATTTTCTCAACTTCTGGAAATGGTCGATGAGTTTCAAAAACTCCTACTGAAATGAAAAATGGTTCAGGAGGGTTGTTTTCCAGAAATTCAATAACAAGAGGAACAATATCGACACAATATTTGGTTTTTCCAGTGAAATGTTTCTTATACCCCAGAATGTTTGATTTTGAAAATTCTGTTTCATGCTGAATACCAAAAAGAAAAGTGTTATATCCATTTTCAGATAAAATCTTTGGAAGATAAGGAACTTTTTCATCAAGAATAAATCCTCTATGAGCCAGTCCATAAACTCCATTATTATGTGGCATTAAAGAAGAAAACATACTTGCTCTACTTGGACTGCATTGGGGAGCCGTACAGAAATAGTTTGTAAACAGAACCCCTTCTTCTGCCACTTTATTTATGGCAGGTGTTTTTACAGAAGCACCATAACATTCCAGATATCTTCCTGTATCATGCGTTATAATATGCAATATATTCACTCTGTCCATAATATTCTAATGATAAAATTTTTTCTTTAAAAGTCAAGTTTATTTCGGGTCTAAAAATAAAAAAGAAGGTAAGAGAGAATTGAAAGTTTCAAATTTAGAACACAGATTTATAAAGTAAAGTGAGAAACACTTTTGAAGATTCAGAAAATATTGACAGAGATGAGAAAATATGGGAAAAAATAATAAATAATTTCAGTTGACAGAATAAAAACTTTTAGGGATTTTATATGAAAACAAAGGAGCAAACTTAAATAATAGAGTGGCCCAGCAAAATGGCTGGGTTTTTTATTTTTAATTAGATTGAAAGGAGGAGAAAATGGGATATACAAAAGAAGATGTTCTGAGGATAGTAAAAGAAAATGATGTGAAATTCATCAGATTATGGTTTACAGATATATTTGGACAAGTTAAAAGTTTTGCCATTACAGACAGTCAACTTGAAGATGCTCTGGAAAATGGAATTGGATTTGATGGTTCTTCAATTACAGGATATCAGGATATTGAAGAAAGTGATATGGTGGCAATGCCTGACCCTGCTACATTTGCTTTGCTTCCATGGAGACCAAGAGAAAAAGCAGTAGGAAGAATGATATGCGATATTCTGCATCCAGGTGGAAAACCATATGAAGGAGACCCCAGATATGTTCTTAAAAAAGCACTTGAAAGAGCAAAAAAAATGGGATTTGACCATTTTTATGTTGGACCTGAACTTGAATATTTTTATTTAAAATCTGAAAAAGACCCACAGATTCTTGATAAAGGTAGTTATTTCGATTTAACCACTCTTGATGTCGCCTCAAATTTAAGGAGGGATACAATTCTGGCTCTTGAAGAGATGGGAATAAGAGTTGAATATTCTCATCATGAAGTTGGATACTCCCAGCATGAAATTGATATGAGATATGACGATGCGTTGAAAATGGCTGATAATGTTATTACCTACAGAATTGTTGTTAAAGAAATTGCTCAGCAGAATGGAGTTTATGCAACATTCATGCCAAAACCAATTTTTGGAATTAATGGTTCTGGAATGCATACTCATCAATCTCTTTTCAGAGGAAATGTAAATGCTTTTTTCTCTCCGGATGATAAATACCACCTTTCTGATATTGCAAAACACTATATTGCAGGTCTTCTCAAACACGCTAAGGAAATCTGTGTAATTTTTGCACAGTGGGTAAACTCATATAAAAGACTTATTCCGGGATATGAAGCACCTGTTTATATTGCATGGAGTCAGAGAAACAGGTCTGCTTTGATCAGAGTTCCTTTTTATCACCCTGGAAAAGAGAAAGCAACAAGAATTGAATTCAGGTCTCCTGACCCTGCATGTAATCCATATCTCACATTTGCAGCAATGCTTCATGCAGGTCTTGAAGGAATTGAGAAAAAATATGAACTCCCTGACCCGATTGATAAAAACCTTTATGAATTGAGTGAGAAAGAGAGAAAAGAAATGGGAATCGAATCATTACCGGATAGTTTGGGACATGCTATTGCAATTGCAGAGGACAGTGAACTGGTGAAAAAAATTCTTGGACCACACATATTTCCCAGATATATTGAACTTAAAAAAATGGAATGGGAAGAATACAGAATACAGGTAACCGAATATGAAATTAAAAAATATCTTCCAATTCTTTAATCATAATTAATACATCTAACCTCTAAAAGAATTTACAATTCATTTCAATGTATCCGTAGAAGAAATACTATCTGAAAGATTCTATAAACTTGTACCCATCCTACGGAAAAACTCTCCTGTTAACCTTTTTCTAACCGCGTAGGTTAGAAGGGTTCAAATTTACTCCACAAATTTTCTATCTCTGCAAAATCTTATTTGAAAAACAGAATCCAGTATTGAAAAATTTTTAGGATAATTTATACTTTCATGCTCCTTTGACTTCTTATCCCTCTTTACTGTATATTATAATATGAAACTTAGGAAACAACTATAAATCTTGGGAAGGAAAAGGAGTTAAATCAGTGATGAAAAATTTTTTTGAAATAGCCATCCCAGAAGTCCACATTCGCAATGCGTATATGACCGAGGTAGGTGTATTCTGCATGTCCCAGATGAAAATTTCAATTTTTCAAAAAAGATATAGCCCATTAGAGGTGTAAATAAAATGAAAAAAGAAGAAATTATTGAATTACTGAAAGCGCACAAAAAAGATATTGAGAAATTCGGTGTAAAAAGAATAGGAATATTTGGGTCATTTGTTCGTAATGAGGATGTTGAGAATAGCGACATAGACCTGATTGTAGAGTTTAAAAAGGGGGCGGGGACGTTTAAGAATTTTGGAGGGTTAATAGAATACTTGGAGAGACTCTTCAACAGATCTGTTGATATTTTAACGCCGATAGGTGTGGAATCCATAAGAAACGAGGAGATAAAAGAAAACATAAAACGGGAAATTATATATGTCTAAGAGGGGTGATAAAGAATACATAAAGGATATTCTGGTTGCCTGTGAAAATATATTGAGATATAAAGAGGGGTATGATTTTGAGATGTTTATGCACGATAGAAAGACTCAAGATGCAATAGTTAGAAACATTGAAATAATTGGAGAAGCTGTGAAAAATATATCTGAAAATTTAAAAGAGAAATACAAAGAGATAGAGTGGAAAGAGATTGCCAAGACAAGAGATAAACTTATTCATTCATATTTTGGAATTGATCTGGATATTGTCTGGGACATAATAAACATAGAGATACCTCGTTTGAAGGTGCAAATAAAAGAAATAATTCAAAGGGAAGGGTGGAACAATGAAAAACATAAATTATAGCGTTATGCGGACCTTTTCGCCTACTATCGCAGGCTCATCCTTCGGGTCTGCTGAGAGAAGGATATGTGGCTTCGCCTTCGGCTATGCCCAAATTTCGCATTGCGGCGAAACTCCATATATCCCCAGAACGTTATATGAAATGGAGAAGAAGAAACCATGGCTAATTTCAGATTAATAGGAATCAAGTTAGGAGAAGGAGTAAAATACACCACATCAATAAACGAGATTAATAGAATAGCCTCCGCCATCTTTAATTTTGAGGTTTCTTCACATCCACATGAGAGTATTACATCCTCTCGCTCACAATTGATTTATGACTGGGTAATGACTCTGGCTGAACAACCTATTGAAGAAAAAAAGAAATTGCAACTCCTTCAAGAGTTTATAAATGCATTAACTTCTGAAGATAGTCCCTTAAGAAATTTGATAAAAGAGACCGTCAAATTGTCTGAAGTGGATTTCTGGGGCATTATTCATAAGGATATTATTAGAGTGACCAAAAACAAATTTGAGGATGGATATTATGCAGATGCTGTAGAATCTGCCTTTAAAGAAATTAATAAACGAGTTAAGGAAATAGTAAAAAATAAAACAGGAAAAGAGTTGGATGGAGTGAGTCTCATGTACTATGCATTTTCTGAAAAAGATCCTATTATAGTTTTAGATGATCTTTCATCTAAAACAGGAAGGAATATTCAAAAAGGATACATGCAGATCTTTGCTGGAGCCATGATAGGAATTAGAAATCCTAAAGCTCATGAGAACATCACTATCAGCAGAGAAAGAGCAATTCATTTTATCTTTCTGGCAAGTCTTTTAATGTATAAGATAGATGAAGCAACATATTGAAAAGGAAAACAAGCCCCACTTCATCTAACAAGCGAGTAGAGGTTCGCTTTGCTCGTCCAAATTGTCTTCACCGAAACTTCGGATACCTCCATAACATTACTTTTGGGGTTGGAGGAGAAGATAGAGAAAATTTGGGATTTGGTGAGGGTCTTTTAAAATATCTGGGTTTCATGGTGATTTCTGCTGTAAGGGGAAAGAAAGAGTTATTATCGGGTGTGGGTTGAATTTCCTTTTTCTCAGGACCCGGTCCTCAGCACCCGGTTATGGGGAGGTTAGCGGAGGAATTCTCTGTCAAAAAAGGATTCAGAAATTTCAATTATTGTGGGTCTTCCATGAGGACAGGTTAATGGATTTTCGCATTCTACAAGAGAATTTTTCAAATGAACTGCTTCCTCTTCACTTATATTTTCTCCAGCCATTACAGATGCTCTGCATGCATTTCTTGCAAGTTTTTCCTCATCCCACTTTTTAATTTCTCTCTCAGAAAGAATATTCCTTATAGCAATTTCAGGATTTTTTATCAGTGCAGGATAACCATAAATAGCAATACTTTCTCTATCCCATCTTGTTGTTAAAAATCCAATTTTTTCAATTTTTTCCTTCCCCTCTTCCCACACAGAAATTTCCTGAGGAGTGAGATTTATAATAATGGGGGAAAGTAATCTCTGAATTTCTATGTTTTTTTTCTTTATTTGAGTTAAAAATTTTTCATAATTTATCCTTTCATGTGCAGCATGCTGGTCTATAACAAAAAGA
>JAGHCG010000255.1 GCA_021160565.1 bacterium
ATATATGTCTGTACCTGTATTCAATCCCTATTTTACCCTTTTGGGAAGAAAAAGAAATTCCTGCACATATCTGACTGACAAAATTAAAATTTGTTGCCTGTTCATATGTATCCTGAGAAATGTATATAATTCCACTCCCCCCTTTTATATATGGGTGAATTTTTCTCCTGCCAAAGTTATATCTGAAAAAGAAAGAAACTCCCACTTCAAAGTTTTTATCTGGAGTATAAAGATAAGAAGCAAAAGGTTCAAGTTCAAATTCAAAATTTTTCTTTAAAGGATAGACAAAGTCCACAGCAAAAAGGGAGAAGGTATAATCTTTCTGCTTTTCAAGTTTCCCATGCCCATACCCGATAGAATAATCCAGCCTTGAAGGGTTTTTTATATCAAACGAATAAAGAGAAGAGAAAACCACAAAAAATATACACAAAAATAATTTTCTCATTTTAAACCCGACCGCTTTTGATTATACCAACAATAAGCCATATTCCTAAGATTCCAGATACAAGAAAACCAATAATTCCGAAAGCAGGAAGTCCCATAAGATGAGGACCTTTTCCAGAAACCATTATTAAAGAAGACGATATTAAAATTGCAGAAATAATCAAACTGAAAGAAATTCTATTGCTTGATTTATCCATAGTTGAAGTAAGATTCTGTAATCCCTTGTGTTCAAAAGCAACATTCACATACCCTTTTTTAATCAATTTTAAAAAACTTTCTACACTCGATGGAATTTGTTTTGCCATATAATAAAATTCCTGAAAGTTTTTTATAAGTTCGTTGAAAGAAAAAAATCTGGCTCTTTTTTCTATAAATTCAATCACATATGGTTTTAAACTTGTGATAATTTTAAACTCAGGATTCAGATTTAACATAACACCTTCAAGTGTAAGAAGAACCTTGGAGAGTAATGAAAGGTCTGCAGGTATTTTTATTTTAAATTTTCTCATTATTTCAAAACTCTCCCCAAGAATTTCATTCAAATTTATTTCCTTAAGTGGTAAATCTCTATATCTGTCAAGCATATCATCAATTTCTCTTTCCAGGTCTTCTATGTTAACTTCATCCTCTTCAATCGCATTCATCTCCTTCAGAGTCCTTATAATTCTTTCGCTATCCCCTTTAATCAATCCATTAAAAAGATAAATCAATTGCAATTTTCTTTCTTCATTCAATCTTCCAATAATTCCAAAATCAAGTAAACATATTCTCCCATCTTTCAAAACAAATATATTTCCTGGATGAGGGTCTGCATGAAAGAATCCATCTATAAAAACCTGCTTGAGAACAATATTTGATATTTTTTCAGCAATTTCTTTCCTGTCAAACCCTGCCTTTTCAACTTCTTCAATCCTGCTTATTTTTATTCCATCAACAAATTCAAGCGTAAGCATTTTCTCATTTGTAAATTCATGATAAATATGAGGAATAAAAACGTCTTTTTCATCTCTAAAATTATTCCTGAACCTTTCTATATTTCTTGCTTCAATTAAAAAATTCAACTCTTTCTTAATACTTTTTTCAAACTCTTCAACTATTCTTACAGGTTGGTAAATTTCTGCTTCTTTTATAAATCTTTCAATTAATTCCGCAATATCATAAAGAATTTGAAGGTCAAGAAATATTTCTTTTTCAACACCTGGTTTTTGAATTTTTACAGCAACTGTTTTACCTTCAATTTTTGCCCTATGCACCTGTGAAATTGAAGCAGATGCAAACGGAACTTCTTCAAATTCATCAAATAATTCCTCTATCTTTTTCCCTGTTTTCCCTTCAACTACTTTTTTTATTTCCTCAAAGGGAGATGGATTTGTCATATCCTGCAATTTTTCAAGTTCTTTCAGGTAAGGAATTGGAATAAGGTCAGGTCTTGTACTTAAAATCTGTCCAAGTTTTATAAAGGTAGGACCAAGTTCTTCAAGCATTTTTCTTACTCTAACAGGGGGAGAGAAATCTTCTTTTTTCTTTTTCCTGAATGGTATTTTAAGAATTTTTATCAGATGGGTTTTTTCAAGAATTATTCCAAACCCATACTTGACAATTACATTTCCTATCTGCCTGTATCTTGTGAGTTTTTCTGTAAGTCCATATTTTATCATCAGGATTTTTTGCCAAGATATTCTCTTTCCCAGAGAGGGTCAACAAGTTGTCTGTATTTCCTGTTGTATTCCGGCATTTTCCCCTCTTCTATAAATTTCAAGTATTCCTCTGCACCCTCATCAACTGGCTGTGCTTCTGTTTCCTTTACAATTTTATAAAAATCCTCTGAATTATCTCTTATTATACAGGGAGCAAGTAAATTTCCACATTTATGTTTTGGCTGCTCAATCCAGTAGTTGTTCTGCCACTCTCTTATTTTTTCAAAAAGAGGAGATTTTATAGCATCAGTTATTTTCTTTCCCTCCTGGTACACCTGATATATATTTCCAAGAGTTTTATCCTTGAAAGGAATAAATACGCACGGAGTTATTGTTCCATCCCACATTATATAAAAGTAGCCCCCTCCTCTTGCAGCAGCCATACATCCATCCGATGCTGTCCCTGAATTCCAGAAATCCGCTATGAATATTTTTTCTTCAATTACAAGTTTCCATATTCTCTTTAACATTTTGTATCTCTGCTCAGGAGTTACCATTAACTCCACAGATGGCTGCCTTCCAATTGGCATATATTGGAAATACCAACCGTAAAATGCTCCTTTTTTATTGAAATAAAAATCAATAAATTCATCTGAAAGAAGAAGTTCTGCATTGTATCTTGTTGGAGTAACTGAAATTCCAAAAGGAACTCCTTCTTCTCTTAGATTATCCATTGCTTCCATAATTTTTTTATAAGTACCTTCCCCTCTTCTATCATCTGTTTCTTCTTCAAATCCCTCTACAGAAATTGCCGGTGTAAAATTACCAAGTTCCGCCAGTCTTTTTGCCACATCTTTATTTATCAATGTTCCGTTTGTATAAGCCATAAAATAAGCATCATTATGTTTTTCCAGAATATCAAAAAGGGTTTTTCCGCTTTCTCTATACATAAATGGCTCTCCACCGGAAATAACAAAGAAGTATGCTCCAAACTCTTTCTTAATATCAGAAATAACCCTGTCAAAAATCTCATATTTAAGAGTATGTCTTGTATAAACTTCTCCTGCATAACATCCTTTACATTTCAAATTACATATATTTGTTGGAGAAATTGTGACAAAACAGGGAGGTCTGAAACCATGTTTTTCTTCAAAAGTCCTTCTTACATATATCCCCTCCACAAAAACTTTACCCAAGAAAATATTTGAAAGTGCTTTCACACAATTTTTTGATATTCCACTTGTATCAAAAGTTTTATTGATTGAATGAAGTAATGCTCTTCCCATATAATATCTTTCTTCTTTAACTCTATCAGGTCTATCAGGTCCTTTAAATGACATCCTGTAAGTTGCTTTTTCAATTGCATTTATAAGAGCCCTTCTTGTAATAGTATTTCTCATTCCGGCATTTAAAAGCCCTGTAATTACTTTCTGAGAAGCACCCTTTTCCATTATATTTACAATTCTTTCTTCAAGATTTACAACCATTTAATCCACCTCCTTTGTTAAGGTTTATTATACCATACATATCAAAATTTTCTAAATCACCTTTTCTATAATTCCACCACCAATTACAATATCCCCTTTATAAAAAACTGCTGACTGTCCTGGAGTTATTGCTCTCTGAGGAGAAGCGAAAACTACTTTAAGTGAATTCTTTCTGTAAGGATAAATAGTTGCAGGAGAAGGAGTATGTTTATATCTTATTTTAACTTCAGCCTCTATAAAATTTTCAATTTTTTCAATACTTATAAGATTTACATTTCTGACAATGAATTCCTTTTTAAAAAGTTCATTCTCC
>JAGHCG010000164.1 GCA_021160565.1 bacterium
CCGTTGGCATGTAATATACGACTGCAGGAGTGTCCACCTTCTTTTGTGAAGTGGAATTTACCTTTTATTGCATCAAATTTTATTCCAAGATTTATCAATTCCTTAACTCTTTCTATTCCTTCTTTCACAAGAACTTCCACTGCTTCTTCATCTGAAAGTCCACAACCTGCCTTCAGTGTATCTTCAATATGATTTTCTGGTGTATCTTCTTCATTCATTGCAACAGCAATTCCACCCTGAGCATTATAAGTGCAACTTTCAACAATTCCATCTTTAAGTAAAATAACTGTTTTGAAATCTGAAAGTTGAAGAGCTGCTGTGAGACCTGCTATTCCACCACCTACTATAAGAAAATCAACTTCTTCTGAAGGAAGATATTCTGTATCAAAGGAGATTAAATATTCAGGAATCATTTTTCAAATTTTCAAGTTTTTCTTTCCAGAATTTTTTTTCCTCTTCTGTAGCATAGTCAATTATCAAAGTTCCATCAAGATGGTCAATTTCATGCTGAAAACATCTTGAAAGAATTCCTTTTCCTTCAACTATTATTTCTTTTCCATCTTCATTATATCCTTTAACAACTGTCTTAGATGCTCTCTTTATTGAAAAATAAATTTCCGGAAAACTCAGACATCCTTCCATATCTATTTCCTCACCTTGCGTTTCAACTATTTCAGGATTTATCACTGTAATTAATTTTTCAACTTCAGGATTGTAAGCAATAAAAATTCTTTTCAAAACACCAATCTGAACAGCAGCAAGTCCTACTCCTTTTCTATCCATAAGAGTTTCTTTCATGCTGTTTATTAACTTTATCAACTTTTCATCTATATCTTTCACTTCTTCTGATTTTTTTCTTAAAACTGGATCTCCGTATTTTCTTATTTTTCTCATTTTAATGTTCAATTTTTGTTCTCAGATACTTTTCAACAATTTTTATTGCACAGTATTTACCACACATTGTACACACATCTTTTTCTGAAGTTGGAAATTTTTTTCTTAATTTATCAAATTTTTCAGGGTCAATTGATAACTCTCTTTCTTTTTCCCAGTTTCTCTCTGTCCTTGCTATATCCATTTCAAAATCCCATTCAGCAGACCCTTTTATCCCTTTTCCAATATCAGCAACATGAGCAGCAATTCTGGCAGCAATAACTCCTTCAACCACTTCTTCACATCCTGGTAAACTCAAATGTTCACTTGGTGTAACATAACACAGGAAATCTGCTCCATACCATCCAGCAATTGCACCTCCAATGGCAGAAGTTATATGGTCATAACCAGGAGCAATATCTGTAACAATTGGACCAAGAACATAAAAAGGTGCTCCTTTACATATTTTCTTTTCAAGTATTACATTTGGACCAACTTCATTTATTGGAAGATGACCTGGACCTTCTATTATTACCTGGACATTTTCATCCCATGCTTTCTCTGTTAACTCTCCAAGCGTAAGAAGTTCTTCTATCTGAGAATTGTCAGTAGCATCAACAATTCCTCCGGGTCTCATTCCATCACCAAGACTTATTGCAAAATCATATTTTTTCGCTATTTCAAGTAATCTGTCAAAGTACTGGTAAAGAGGATTTTCTTTTTCATTTACCACCATCCAACTTATTAAGAATGCTCCTCCACGACTTACAACCATTGCTTTTCTGGGATTTTTTCTTAACCTTTCAAGGGTTTTTAAAGTTACTCCACAGTGCAATGTCATAAAACTTACTCCATCTTTTGCATGTTTTTCAATTACTTCAAATATTTTATCGGGTGTCATCTTAACAATTCCACCTTTTTCCTCAATAGTTTCAATTGCTGCCTGATAAATGGGAACTGTTCCAACAGGAATATCACTTTCCTCAATAATCTTTTTTCTTATCTTATCAATATTTCCTCCTGTACTTAAATCCATAACTGTATCTGAGCCATATTTTTCAATAAGTTTTAATTTCTTAATTTCAAGTTCAATATCAACCACATCAGGAGAGGTCCCAATATTTGCATTTATTTTTGTTCTTAAGTTTTTTCCTATTCCGAGGTATTTATTTTTATGTTTTAAAATAATAACTTCTCCCTTCCTGACACTCTCAGCAACTTCTTCAGGAGAAAGGCTTTCTCTTTTTGCTACTTCTTTTACTCCTTCACTTATTATTCCCTTTTTTGCAAGTTCTTTTTCCATTTTTTATTCCTCTAAGATTGCTCCTGTATTTGCCGATTTTACAAGTTTTGAATATCTTGAAAGTACTCCTTTTATTTTCTTTTCAGGAATTTTCATTTCTTTCTTTCTTTTTTCCATTTCTTCTTTTTCAACCTTAATTTCAAGTTTTCTTGCTGGAATACCCATTTCAATAATGTCTCCGTCTTTCACACATGCAATAGGTCCTTTTTCTGCTGCTTCTGGACTTACATGACCTATGCATGGGCCTCTTGTCCCACCAGAAAATCTCCCATCAGTAAGAAGTGCAACCTTTTCTCCAAAACCTTTCCCTGAAATTGCAGAAGTTATTGATAACATTTCTCTCATACCGGGTCCACCTTTTGGACCTTCATATCTTATAACAATAAAATCTCCATCTTTTATTTTATCTTTCATAACTGCTTCCATCGCTTCTTCTTCAGAATTAAAAACTTTTGCTTTTCCTGTAAATTTCATCATATTCTGAGAAACTGCTGATTGTTTTATTACTGCTCCATCAGGTGCAAGTGAACCTTTAAGAATTGCTATTCCTCCTTCTTCTGAATAAGGATTTTCTATATCTCTTATAACCTCTCTGTTCCACACTTTTGCATTTTCAATTATTTCTCCAATTTTTTTCCCGCTTACAGTTATCAGTTCAGTATTTATAAGTTGTTTTTTACTGAGTTCTTTCATCACAGCAGGAATTCCTCCAGCCATATCAAGGTCCTGAATGTGCTGGGAGGATGCTGGGGATAATCTGCATATATTTGGTGTTTTTCTGCTTATTTCATCAAAAATTTCAAGGTCAAGATTTATCCCTGCTTCTTTTGCAATTGCTGGAAGATGAAGAACTGTATTTGTGGATGCACCAATAGCCATATCAACAGCAATTGCATTTTTAAAACTTTCAATTGTTACTATATCTCTGGGTTTAATTCCTCTTTTTACAAGTTCAACTACTTTCATTCCAGCAAGTTTTGCAAGTCTTATTCTTTTTGAAGTAATTGCAGGAACTGTTCCATTTCCAGGTAAAGCAAGACCAAGTGCTTCACTCAAACAATTCATTGAATTTGCTGTAAACATACCTGAACAACTTCCTGCTCCCGGGCAGGCATACTCTTCTATTTCCTTCAACATCTCCTCATCTATTTCTTTTTTCAATAATTTCCCAATTCCCTCAAAAACCGAAATCAAATCTATTTCTTTACCTCCTGGAAGATATCCACACATCATTGGGCCACCACTTATGATTAATCCGGGGATATTAACTCTCAATAAAGCCATAAGCATTCCAGGAACAATTTTATCGCAATTAGCCACCATAACCACTCCATCAAATTGATGGGCATGTAACATTATTTCAACACTATCGGCTATTATATCTCTCGAAACCAAGCTGTATTTCATCCCTTCATGACCCATTGCAATTCCATCACAAACACCAATTGTTCCAAATTCAACAGGTGTGCCTCCTGCCATCCTTATCCCTGCTTTAACCGCTTCTGTAATACTATTTAAATGAATATGACCGGGAATAATTTCGTTTGCTGAATTGGCAACTGCAATTAAAGGTCTTGAAATTTCTTCATCTGTAAATCCATCTGCTTTAAGTAAACTTCTATGGGGGGCTCTTACAATACCTTTTTTTATATTATCACTCCTCATTTTTTCTCCTTTTTTAAAGGATTAAACAGCCATATAATCTATAAGATTGAGATATTCAAGATGAGGAAGTTCTGTTGTACAAACGACTTTTTTTAAAGGAAAATAAATAATTTCATTTCCCTTTATTCCAACCATATACCCATAAATCCCCTCTTTTAACATCTTAACTGCATGATACCCGAATAAAGTTGCAAGTTTTCTCGTCATATATGTTGGAGTTCCACCTCTCTGAATATATCCAAGAACAGAATATCTTATATGTCTTTCAGGAAATTCTTTTTTAAGTTTTTCAGCAAAAACTTCTGCTTTCCCCGCTCCTTCTGCAAGAATTATAATTGAACTCTTTTTACCCTTTCTTTCCTGTTCCTTTAATGATTTAACTATTTCTTCCCAGTCAATCTTAATTTCAGGGATAATCACTATTTCTGCTCCACAAGCAACTGCAATTTCAACAGCAAGATTTCCCTTTTCTCTCCCCATTACTTCTATTATAAAAGTTCTCTCATGGCTTGTTGCTGTATCCCTTATTTTATCAATTGCTTCAACCGCTGTATTTACAGCAGTGTCAAATCCAACAGTGTAATCTGTTCCGTAAACATCGTTGTCTATAGAAACTGGAATATGAACAACAGGAAAATTAAATTCGGAATACAATAAGTAGGCACCTTTTGCTGAACCATCTCCACCTATAACAACAATTCCTTCAATCCCTGCTTCTATTAAATTTTCATAGCATTTTTTTCTGACTTCTGAATTTTTGAATTCGGGAAATCTATTTGTTTTGAGAATTGTTCCACCCTGATTTATAATTCCACTTACACTTCTTGAATTTAATTCCAGAAATTCTTTTTCATAAAGTCCTTTAAAACCTCTCTGAATTCCTATTATTTCCATATTGAAACTCACAGCACTTCTCACCACTGCCCTTATCACAGGATTCATTCCAGGTGCATCTCCACCACTTGTAAGAACTCCTATTCTTTTCATTTTTTTATTTCAGTATCCAAAATCAGCTTTCACTCCTGGTTTTATTTCCCTTGTTTCAGAAATAAGAGATTTTGCTTCATCACTCATCCACTCAAATTTATACCACCAGGATTTTGCCATAACTTTTGCAAGAGTTCTTATCTGTCTTATTCTGGGAATTGCTATTTTTACAAAGGAAGTTTCAAGAGTATCCCAGTCCTTTGTCTCTTCCATTGTGAATGCTTCCTTAAAATATGCTCTCCCACACATTGGACCACTTACCAGATCACAAACTGAACCATACTGAACTGAATACTGTTCAAAATCAACTGCTGCACTCAACAAAAGTAATGGTCTTGGAGAAATTCTTTCCATCTCCTTTCCCACATCTCTGACAACTTCTGGACTGCATACCTTCACAACTTTTCCATTTTCTTCAACCCAGAGAACAGGAACCTGAGTTTTGTAAAAATGACCGTATGGGCTGAATTCTTCTGCCATTTTAACCAGTGCATCAGGAAGTTTTTTTGCTTTATCAACTTTACTATCTCCGGGTTCTTCAAGAAAAAGAGTTTCATTATAAAGAGGTTTACCAAGTTTTTTACATCTTTCAAAAATATCAATAAGCCATTCTTTATTTTTCTCCCAGCTTTCTTTATGGTCTGGATTGAGATAAACAAGAGTTTTAAAAGCATCCACTTTATCAGCCACTTCTTCTGGTTCAACAGCAAGTCTTGCAAGTTTTCCTCTTCCACCATCAACTTCAACTGGTTTTGTATGTTCAAGCCTTCCAATAAGAAGTATATCTTCTCCAAGAAGTTCTTTAAACCCTTCACTTAAATATGCAAGATGGTTGAATAAAGCTGCCGTTACCTCTCCTTTGAGATGCTTTGCAAACCTTCTGCATACTTCTCTAACATCATTATCATCTGCTTCTTTATCCACACCAATATGTTTGAAGAAGGCATTTGTGAGTTTTATATAAGAACCATGCTGGTCTGAAGCAAAGACATCCATTACTCCATCTGGTGAGTATTTTGCAAGTGTTTTAAAAATTCTATCATCAACTTCAACTCCATCTTTATATTTTGCAAAAACAGCCATTCTGACCTCCTTTTTTATTTCAGATTTTCCTTAAATTTTCTCAGTTTTTCTTTTATTTCACTGTTATTTCTTGCTATTATTTGAATTGCAAGAAGTGCTGCATTTTTAACCCCTGCTTTCCCTATTGCCATTGTTGCAACAGGAACTCCCGTTGGCATCTGAACGATTGAAAGTAAAGCATCCACTCCCTTAATCTCGCTTGAAGGAAGAGGAACTCCAATTACGGGAAGAAGAGTTTTTGCTGCTATAACTCCTGGAAGATGTGCAGCCATTCCTGCACATGCAATTATTACTTCAAATCCAGATTTTTCAGCATTTTCAGCAAATTCTACTGTTTCATCAAGTGTTCTGTGAGCAGAAAGGACAAAAACTTCATATTCAATTCCAAAATCTTCCAGTATTTTTTTTGCTCCTTCAATATAATCAAGGTCTTTTTTACTTCCAACAACAATTGCTACTTTTTCCATAACTCCTCCATCCTTTTCAATGCTTCTTTTATTCTTTCAATAGAAATAGTCATGGAAAATCTAACATAACCTTCACCGGAAGGACCAAATCCAATTCCGGGTGTTGCAACTATTTTACCATTTTCTAAAAGAAAATCAACAAATTTTATTGAATTATCTTCCACTTTCACCCAGAAATAAAAAGTACCCTGTGGAATTCTTATGTTAAATCCAAGTTTCTTCAATCCTTCTGCAAAAATATCTCTTCTCTCTTTATAAATCTTTCTCATTTCATTCACACATTCCTGACTTCCGGATAATGCTTCAATTCCTGCATATTGAATTGCCTCAAACGTTCCGGAATCTATATTTTCTTTCACTTTGGCAAGAGCATTTACAAGTTTTTCGTTTCCACATGCCCATCCAATTCTCCATCCAGTCATATTGTATGTTTTTGAAAGAGAATTGAATTCAATTCCTATTTCTTTTGCTCCTGGAAGAGAGAGAAAACTTACAGGTTTTTCCTCAAAATATATTTCACTGTAAGCAGCATCATACACAAGAATTATATCATTCTTTTTACAGAATTTTATTACATCAATCAGGTAATCTTCTGGAGCAAATGAAGATGTGGGATTGTTGGGATAATTAAGATAGAGAATTTTTGCTTTTTTTAAAATATCTTCAGGAATTGAAGAAATATCAGGAAGAAAGTTATTCTCTTCTTTCAATGGTAAAAAATATGGTTCACCTCCAGCAAGTATTGTTCCAATATGATAAACAGGATATCCTGGCTCAGGAACAAGGGAAATATCTCCTGGATTTATAAAAGCAAGCGGGAAATGAGCTATACCTTCTTTTGAACCAATTAAAACACAGATTTCTTCAAGGCTGAGATTTACATCATAATTTTTTCTGTAATAATCAATTATGGCTTTTCTGAATTCAGAAGTTCCTCTTCCCAGTGGGTACCTGTGAAAAGAAGGATTTTCCACTGCCTTTTTCATCGCTTCAACTATATGAGATGGAGTTGGAATATCAGGGTCTCCAATTCCAAAATCAATAACATCAAATCCTTTCTGAATTAAATTTTTCTTTTTCTTATCAATTTCAACAAAAAGGTATGGTGGCAGTTTTTTCAATCTTTCACTTATTTCAGCCATTCACTTCCTCCTTTATTAAATCTTCCATTCCATAAAATCCCTTTTCTTTACAACTGAGATAAATTGC
>JAGHCG010000142.1 GCA_021160565.1 bacterium
GATGTAACTCCCTCCAATATTCTTATTTCCTTTTCTTTTGACAAGGTGAAAATTACTGATTTTGGACTTGCTAAAAGACGAGGAATTTTTGGGATGGATAGAAGTAAAAGTGGAGGAACTAATGGATATATTGCTCCAGAAAGATTGATGGGTAAAAAGGCGGATATTCGTTCTGATATTTATTCTCTCGGGAAAACAATAGAAAAAATTTACAATGAACTGAAATTTGAAATCCCTCCGAAAATGAAATATATTATTGATATGGCAACAAATCCAGAACCTGAAAAAAGATTTCAGAATGTTGAAAGTATTTTATATTTTCTGGAATTTGGAAACAGTGAACAGTTATGATATTCATTTATACAGAAAAATTCCTCAATTATAAGGAAGAAGGCCATCCCGAAGGTCCTGAAAGATTGAAAGCAATTGTGGATTATCTCAGAAAAAAGGGAATAAAAGAATTTGTTGAACCAATTCCATGTACAGAAGAAGATTTGAAACTTGTCCATACAGAAGATTTGATAAATTCTGTTAAAAATAATGATTTTTTTGACTCTGATACTCCAAATCTTCCAGGAATTTATGAATATGCTGCTCTTTCTGTTGGAGCGGCAATTATGGCTGCTGAATTTTCTGCTGAGGGGAAAAATGCTTTTTCTCTTTCAAGACCACCAGGACATCATGCTGGAAGAAATACTCTTGGGGGTTTCTGTTATTTCAACAATATGGCAGTAGCAGTGAAAAAATTGCTTTCTACCGGAAAAAAGGTATCTGTCCTTGACCTTGACGGACATCATGGAAATGGAACTGAGGAGATTTTAAGAAATTTTGAAAATGTTATATATGTTTCAATTCATCAATATCCAGCATACCCAGGAACAGGTTCAGTTTCTTTTGGTAATTGTTATAATTTTCCTGTTTATCCAAACTCAACTTCAAAAAAATATATGGAAAAGTTTAATCAGGCAATAGAGATAATAAAGAAATTCAATCCAGATATTCTTGGGATTTCTCTTGGGTTTGATGCTCATATGCATGACCCTCTTCTGGAAATGCCTTTAAGTGAGAGTGAATATTATTTTATGGGTAAGGAGATAGGAAAACTTGGAATAAATTTTTTCATAATTCTTGAAGGAGGTTATAATACCCAAACAATAGGGAAAACGTGTTATTGTTTTATAAGTGGTCTTATGAAAAAAGGAGGAAAGGAAAATGAAGAAGATAATGGAAAATTTTAAAAATCCTGAAAGTATCTACAGAAGCGCACCTTTCTGGTCTCTGAATGATAAATTAACTCCTGAAGAAATGTGTTTTCAACTGGATAAAATGAAAGAGGGAGGGTTCGGAGGAGGTTTTATGCATTCAAGGATTGGGCTTATAACTCCCTATTTATCAGAAGAATGGATGAAATGTATAAAAGCAACTGTGAAGCATGCTGAAAAGGAAGGGTTGAAAGCATATCTATATGATGAAGATAGATGGCCAAGTGGTTTTGCAGGTGGAATTGTCAACAGGAAGAAGAAAAACTGGGCTATGTGCATTACTTTATACAAAAAGGGAAATGAATGGAAGGCAGAAATTGGATATGGAGCAAAAACAGAATGGTTTAATGGTTATCCTTATGTAAGTTTGATGAAAAAAGAAGCAGTGAAAGATTTTATAAATTCAACATATGAAGTTTATAAAAAAGCAATTGGAAGATATATTCCTGAAGTTGTACCGGCAATTTTTACTGATGAACCCAACTATTTTCATTCAAGGATTATCAGAAAAAAAGAGGCAGTCGTTTTACCATGGGTTGAGAATTTTGAAAAAATTTTCAGGAAAAAATATGGTTATGACATAATGGAAAAACTGGAATATCTTGTCGAAGAAAGGAAAGGATTTGAAAAAGTAAGATATGATTTCTATAAACTTTTGACAGAACTTTTTGTTGAAAATTTCAGCAAACAGATTTATCAGTGGTGTGAAGAGAATAAAATTGCCCTTACAGGTCATTACCTTTCAGAAGACACTGTTGAGGGTCAGATAGCGGTTATTGGAGATGCGATGGCTCATTATGAATATATGCAGTGGCCAGGAGTTGACCATCTTGGAAGAAATATCAGATTTCCTTTAACTTTAAAACAGTGCAGTTCAGTGGCAAATCAACTCGGTAAAGAAAGAGTTCTTTCAGAATTATATGGTTGTTCAGGTCAGAATTTTACATTTTATGAAAGGAAATGGATTGGTGACTGGCATCTTACTCTTGGAATAAATTTCTTCTGTCCCCATCTTTATTTATATTCCTTGAGAGGTTGCAGAAAGAGGGATTATCCTCCAACAATTTCTCATCATCAACCATACTGGAAATTCAATCATCTCATAGAGGATTACTTTGCCAGATTGAATTATATTTTAACTCAGGGAAAATTTAAGGCAAACATTCTTGTGATTCATCCTATTGAAAGTGGATGGACCTTATTTAAATCAGAAAAAATTAAAAAACTTGATAAATTTCTTTCCTCTTTAACTGAAAAATTACTTGAAGAAAAATTTGAATATGAGTTTGGGAGTGAAAGTTTAATTGAAAAATATGGAAAGGTGGAAAAGGGAAAGTTTAAAATAGGAAATTGTGAATATGAACATATTATTATTCCATTTGCGACAACTTTAAGAAGAAAAACGGTTGAACTCCTCTCTGAATTTAAAGGAAATATTTTTGCATATTCAAAATTCCCTTATCTTGTTGAAGGAGAAAATAGCACCGAAATAATGAAGTTGAAAAGAAAGTGTATTATTTATACAAGCGTAGAGAATCTTATTGAATTGCTTAATCGAAAAGTAAAAAAAGATGTTGAAATAAAAGGTATCCCCAGTAAAAAAGTGTCTTCCATATATTTCCACAGGAGAGAAGTAGAAAATTCAGAAGTTCTGTTTTTCACCAACACCTCTTTAAAGGATGAAATTGAGGTAAAGGTAAAATTGAATTTTAAAGGAAAAGTGGGGAAATTAAATCCATTTGATGGAACTTCAGAAGTTTTACCAGTGGAAGAAAAGAAAGATGGGATTGAATTTTACCTTGAATTTCCACCAGTAGGTTCAAATCTTATTCTCATTGAAAAAAATAAAAGTGTTGTGAAGGGGAGGATTAGAAAATTGATAAAAGTAAAAGAGAGGAAACTGGATGGCTGGAATATAAAAATAAATGATGAAAATGTTCTTGTTCTTGATTTTTGCAAATACAGAATAAAAGGGATGAAAAACTGGTCAAGAAAAACTCAGGTGATTGAGCTTCAAAATATTCTCGAA
>JAGHCG010000129.1 GCA_021160565.1 bacterium
GGGCATTTCCTAACTTCCAGAATCATTTTCCTATTTTTATTTCTCTTTATTTTAAATTCCCCTTCCTCTTCAGTAAAAATTTCTTTCCAGTATTTTTCAAGTTCAACCAATCCATTTCTTTTAATTTTATTTATCAACCCTTTATAAAGATTCTCTACCATCTGGATTAAATATTCTTTAAGAATTTCTTTCCCATATTTTTCATCAAGAAATTTAAATCCAACACTTAAAGCACCGTGGAAATCCTTATGAATTTTTTTCTCCATAAATCTCATCAATGTCTAATAGAGTTATTCTCAAAAGACCCCAAACCTGGTTTGAAGATACTGCTGAATAACTCAAAATAACTTTCCCATCAACAAAAAGAATTGAAGTGTAGCAAAATCTTCCATTTGGGTCGTTTTCTATAAGGAAGTGTTTCTCCCAACTTTTTCCCTCATCTTTTGAAATAGCACATACAAGAGGGGTTCTATTCTTGAGGTCATTTTCATGTTCTATTATAGGGAATCTCCCACTTCTATCATTATAAACAACAAACAAATCTCCTGTTTCTGGTATTCTCTTTATACTTGCAGGAGAAAGGGGAGAAATCAAAGAAGATGGTTTTACTCTACTCCATGTTTCTCCCCCATCTTCTGAATAAGAAAAAATTTGAGAACCAAGATTTGTCCTCATCCACATCAGTATTCTTCCATCTTTTAATTCCACAACTCCTGGTTCCTGCAGTCCTGCTTTATCTTCTTTCTCAGGTGTAAAAAGTATTGTTTTGCTTGATTTCCATGTTTTCCCATTATCATCAGAATAAAAAACAATAACTCTTCCTGGCCCAAAATCTTCCCATTTATTTGTTGGACAGGGATGGTGAGAAGCAGGAACAATTATTCTTCCTGAAGAAAGTTGAATAATTCTGTCATTATTAACAACAAAATAATTCCCTTCTTCAAATTCTCTATTTGTCACAAGGATTTTTTCACTCCAGGTTTTTCCTTCATCTTTTGATTTTCTTATATAATACTTACAATCCTTAAGGGAATTTTTTGTCACATATCCAAGAATAATTTCGCCATTTTTCAATCTTAAAAGAGAGACACTCATAACATTTTCTTTCCCTTCATTCTCAATGATTATTTCATCTTCTTTTGTCCACGTTTCACCTTTATCATATGAACACCTTCCAGCAAGCAAAGCACCAGCATTATCTGATTTTCCACCATAAAAATGAGTATAAGCAAACATTATTTCCCCGTCTTTCAATTCAATCATACCTCCCTCTGAATTTCTCGGATTATCTTCTTTTTCTGGAAGTAAATCTATTTTTTTCATCTTTTATATCCCTTCAGAAAATTCAGGAAAATTTTCCTTCCATTCTTTTCTTAATTTTTTTTCCTCTTCATTACTCAATTTTTCTTTTATAGGTCTTCTACAAAAACCAGTATCAACTCCTCTAAATTTTAATGCTGTCTTCCAGGCATCCAGTGTTCCATATCTGTAAAGAAGAGAAACTGCAATTGTAATTCTTTTCTGTAATTCCATTGCTTTCTTTATATCCCCTTTCTTGAAACTTCTGTATATTTCAACAAAAATTTCAGGTAATACATTCTGGGTTGAACCTATGCAACCGCTAACTCCCATAGTTAACGCAGGAAGGAACATTTCATCTGGGCCAGAAAAAGCAATCCATTTTTTAACTTTCAGAAGTAAATCCTGTAAAGTGTAAAAATCATAATTTGTATATTTTAGCCCGATTATATTTTTTATTTTACTGAGTTCAGCAATTTTATCATTTGAAAGAACAACACCTGTTGTTGAAGGAATATAATAAATTAAAAATGGTAATGAAGTTGCCTCTGCTATATTTTTGTAGTACTCGTATATTTCTTCAAATCTGTATCTGAAATAAATCGGCGGAATAGAAGAAACACCATCAAGTTTTATTTTCTCTGCGTGTTTTGCAAGTTCAACAGTATCCTTTGTATTCAAACATCCAATATGAGAAATTATTTTAACTTTATTTCCTGCTGTTTCCTTAACCACCTCTGCAACAAATTTTCTCTCATCAACACTCATCAAAAGTCCCTCCCCTGTTCCTCCACAAATATAAAGTCCATCTATCCCTTTTGAGATGAGAAATTTCACAAGTTTTTTTAACCTTTTTTTATCTACATTCCCTTTCTCATTAAAAGGAGTAAAGAGGGCAGCAAACACACCAGATATTTTTTCTTTCATTATTTTTCTCCTTATTTATTTTAAAACTACAAGATATATTCCTGCTGCATTTTCCCCAACTTTGCTTTCTCTTTTATCAATCTCATGCTGGGAATAATAAGATAAGTAGATTTTATCATTTTTAACGATTGAACCACAGTATGAAGTATCTCCACCACTTGGTAGAATAATCTCAAATTCAAGTTTTTTTCTATCAACGTCAAGATTTAAAATTCCTGTTTCAGACCTCTTGTTTTTGAAAACTCTCCCAACAATATAAATTTTCCCTCTATATTTAAAAATATGCGGTCCCTGCACTATTTCATTGAGAGGATAATTTTCCCATTTTTCAAATGGATATTCAGAAATTGCAATAACTGGTGTCTGCATTTTTTCTCTTCTAACAATTGCATAACATTTATTTTCTTCAAAAAGCAAATCTGTTTCATTCGCATACTCCCCTTTTACAATTGTTGAAATTTTTTCAAAGTTTTCTCCATCTTCTGAAATAAATAA
Organism: bacterium; assembly: GCA_021160565.1. Classification (GTDB taxonomy): domain Bacteria; phylum Ratteibacteria; class UBA8468; order B48-G9; family JAFGKM01; genus JAGHCG01. The sequence goes on from JAGHCG010000129.1 coordinate 2,722, forward strand.
ATAACTTCCCCAGTCATCCTCATTTTCTCCACTGCTGTAGGTAGTTGCATAAAGTTTTTCTTCATAATTTCTTATCCTCCAGAAGCAGAGATTATCCTGTGAAATTTTTATAAGAGAAGAGAAATTTTCTCCATCCTCTGTATAAGAAATATAAGCATCTTTAATCATTGTCGTAGTTAAATCAGGATAGGTGAAAAATAAAACTCCAAGTTTACCTTTAAAAGTAAAAAGTTTAGGGTCTCTGCTATCCTTTAAAGGTGGAAA
>JAGHCG010000055.1 GCA_021160565.1 bacterium
AATAATTAAAGTTGCAAACTCTGCTGAACCAAAGTTGACAAAATTATTTGAAAGTATTATAATGAGATATAAATGAAAACAAAGAAAAAAGAGGGAAAATTGAAAAAAAAGAAAATAACAATAAGATGTAGAGTATGCTTAATGGTTGATACTTATACAGAGGATGAGAAAGTTTGCAGGCATTGTGGAAGTCGGTTGTTCAAAATTGACCAGATTTAAATAGAAAATTGAAAGAGAGGTGAATTTACTAAATGAGTGATTTTGATAAAATCTTCAAACAATTTAAAAGAGAAGTTGAAAGAGAAAGAATAATCAAAGAAATAAAAAAGAGAGAATTTTACGAAAAACCAAGTCAGAAAAGAAGGAGAAAAAAAGCAAGAAAATATAGACCCCAGTCCCAGTTTTCAAGATAAAAAATCGTGAAAAAGAATATTTACACCTTAACTTTAAATCCAAGTATTGATTATTCTTTTTATATCCCTTCCATAAAGTTTGATGATATCAATAGAATTGTAAAAAGTAGAGTTGACCCCGGGGGAAAAGGGATTAACATTACAAGAATGCTTTTCAAACTGGGGGATAAATCAATTCCAATTACATTCCTTACAGATAAAGATAATATTTACAAAAAATTACTGGAGAAAGAGGGAATAAAACCATTTTATATTAAAATAAAAGGGAGAATAAGGAATATTTATAATTTTATATCTGATGATGGAAAAGTTTTAAGGTTTAATGAAAAAGGACCGAAAATATCCAGGAAAGAGAAAGAAATATTTTTCAGCCAGATTAAAAATTTAAATTTTAAAAAAGGTGATATTTTTGTAATTTCAGGGAGTTTACCTGATGGTTTTGAGGAAAAAACATATAGGAAGATAGTTGAAATAGTTAAAAAATCCAATGTTATAACTTTTGTTGATGCTGATGGAGAAATTTTGAAAGAAGCAATAAAAGGAAGTCCTTATATTATAAAACCAAATTTATGGGAACTTGAAAGAGCAACAGGAGAAAAAATAAAAGATGGGGAAAAGTTAATCGGAGTTGTAAAGGGCCTTTTTGATAAGAATATTAAAATTGTAATTTTAACTCTTGGAGAAAAAGGGGCGATAATTTTTGAAAAGGGAAAAATTATATATGGGAGGGCAGAAAAAGTAAAAGTAAAAAGTACTGTTGGATGTGGAGACGCATTTGTTGCTGGCTTTTTATATAATTTCAAAAGAGGAAAAAAAATGAGTGAATGTTTATCCCTTGCTGTTGCCTGTGGAACTGCAAAGGCAAAAGAAGAAGGGACAAAAATGCCTGAAAAAGAAGATGTTTTAAAAATAATGAAAAAAGTTAAAGTCAAAGAAGTTAATAAAGAATGGATTTTAAAATTCCCCTTTTCTAACCGCGGCGGTTAGATTTCCCATCAGGAAAATTATACTTCCAATTATTGCCTGAATAAAAATAGAAAGAAGGAAAATTAAAGATAAAGCAAAGGCATTCTCTTTTCCGATGTAACTTTTGAAAAAGAAAACATAAGAAAATTCTCTTACTCCAATTCCTCCTATTGAAGGAATCATTGTAGAAAGCCATATAAGTGGTATATAAACGAAAAATATTGAGATAGGTATGGAAAAGTTTCTCATAATTCCGCATGCAACAATAAAATTTGTAAGTATTGAAATACACTGGAGAAAAAAACTTGAAATTATAGATAGAAAAATAAATTTTTTTTCTCTGAAGTAAAAATTAAATGAGTTATATAAAAATGTCAGTTTCTCGTTCAGAAATGATGGGAGAATTTTTTTAAAAGGGGTGTATATTTTTCTAATAAAATTTGAATTTGAAAGAAGAAAGTAAAAAAGGATAAGCATAAATGTGAGAGAAGGTATAAAAATTTTTATTTTTAGATTGTCAATTCCTGAAAAAAATAGGCCAATAGTTCCCATAGTTAAAACAGTGAGAGAACCAATAAATCTATCAATGACAACAGATATTCCCGGGAGGACCTTTTTTTTATCCTCTTTTACAAGATAAAAAATTTTAACTGCATCTCCACCTGCAGAAGTAGGAAGAAAAACGTTGAAAAAAAGACCTATCATTGTTAATTTCCATATATAAAAAAAGGAGATTTTATTTTTTAAGTAAATTCCAACTATTAAAAACCATCTTAAAGCAAGGAGAAAAGAAATTCCTATAAGAACTAAAAGACCAATTGAGACAAGATAAATATTTGAATTTTTGAAAATGTTTAAAAGTTGATGAAAATCAATTTTTTTGATAACAAGGAATAAAAAAATTCCACTTATTACTGTTTTTATCAAAAAAGAAATTGCTTTTTTCTTCATTTATAAATTAAAAGTTTTAAGTACTTTTCTCCAAATTCTTTTGCAGCAGATGGGCCATTTCCAGTTATTATAAGACCATCAACTTCAACCTTTTCCCCTGTGTAAATTGCTCCCTTTTTCTTTATCATTCCTGCAACAGAAAACCAGCAGGTTGCTTTCTTCCCTCTCAATATTCCTGCATTTGCTAAAATAACAGGAGAAAGACAAAGTGCTCCGACAACTTTTTTCTTATTATAAAATTCCTGTATTATCTTCCATGCGGTTTTGTTTTCAAAATATTTTGAAGCACCAATTCCTCCAACAAAAATAACTCCATCATAATCGTCAACTTTAACATCTTTTAAAGTTATATCCACTTTTACTTTCTTCCCAAGCATCCCTGTTGCAATTCCTTTTTTCAATGATGCAACTACTACTTTATATCCATTTTCTTCAATAATTCTCCTTGGTTCTGCATATTCTTCATCTCTGAATTTTTCAAAAGCAATAACCATCAGAATCTTTTTTGTTGCAGGAAGAGCAAAAAAGGAAGCAAATAAAAAGAAAATTAATGCACTTTTTAATATTTTCATTTTCCCATCTCCTCCTTTATTCTATGCAAAACCCCATTTATAAATTTTGGTGAGTCATCTGTTCCGTATTTTTTAGCAATTTCTAATGCCTCATTTATACTTACAACAGGTGGTATATCATCAGCAAAAATTATTTCATAAGTTCCTATTCTCAAAATGTTTCTGTCAACAAGACATAATCTGTTAAAATCCCAGTTTAAAA
>JAGHCG010000097.1 GCA_021160565.1 bacterium
ATATAGCCTATGACGTTTTATCCTGTTTTCTTCTTTTAATAAACCTTCTTTTTTCGACTTAATAACCATTTTGACAAGCCTTATTTCATATTTTCGGCTAATCAAGAAAAAACCTCTTATAATTTTTAAAACTATAACAATAACAAGTAAAATTGCTCCCCATCCTTTTTGAAAAAGTATTGCCCAACCTATCCATGAGAAGAAAATAATCAAAAATATACCTCTTACATGCATTTTTTGATTTTCTGGGAGTAAATGCCAATCACACAAAATCATTCTCCACCAAGGAAGAGATTTCCATTTTTCTCTCCACTTTGTAACACTCCACTCAGAAGGATGAGGTATATCCAACCTCTTCTCTAAAATATCCAGTTCTATTTGGAGATATCTTTGAGTATAACTATTAGAAATAGAATAGAAAACAGCCCAAAGAAGAGCCAATGTAATCAGAATTAAACTTAATAAAGCAATTTGAAAACAGGGAGGATTTTTAAAAATATAAATGATTCCACCTATCGCAGGTAAAATTATTCCAAGAAATTTAATAAAATTTTCTTCTCTGCTTCTTATTGATTCCAGATATACTAAATAAGGTTGTAGTAAATTATTATCCTTCTGCATCTTTTTCCCAACACCAAGACCCTTTCTATTATACCATAATCTTTCCTTTCTCAATTGTATAAACCTGATACTAAATTTCATGAAGTATTTAAAATCAAAAAACTTCCCACAATCGTGACTAAAAACTAAAGAATCCACAAATAATATTATTTTTTATTTCATCCATAAATTTTTGTACCAGTTTTCTTTTGGAATTCTTACAATTCTTACTTTATCTTCCTTGATTGAATTCCCCGCACTATACGCCCACACTTCAACATCATCCATTACTCCATCATATCTTCTAACAAATACATCTACCAGACTTTCTCCTTGACTATTTATATCATCCTGAAGAACCAGTATCTTTTTATCTACTTTAATTCGAGATAGATAAAACAAAGATTCAATTGCTGTGGAAATTTTTGCGGAAGGAAAGTTACCTGATTTTGTCCATGAATAACTTTTACATTCCACCACTATTGTATCGTCATCTGATACTAAAATCAAATTTATGGAATTTATCTGGCCCCACCTGAAGGGATTTCTCAGAAAATTTCTTTCCAAATTTATTCTCCACATACTCTTTTACGCGATTTTCAAATTCATCAGAAGAAAGTTGCTCAATACAAATTGAATCCTTTCCGTTCTTTTCACTTTGGAATGTCATTTTTATTCCTCCTTTTATTTCTTTTGAAGAAATCCAATTCACAATCTTATATCTTGAACAACCAAAGCACTTATCTTTCTTTCTATAAATCTGTTGTTTCCAGAAAAGTATTTTACATATTTGATATACTTGCTGTCTTGGAAATATTCCAAGAATTTTGGATAGACAATCATCACAATATTTTCCTTCTTTCTCTTTAAGAAACTTCAAAATTTTAACTCTGTGAGACATTCCTTTCACTTAAAGAAAATTTCTTCCATCATGTCTAATTTAAATTCTTTTACAGGAACAGCAGAAGATATTATCTTTCCGGTTTTCATGGGATAAACAAAATCAGATATTTTAAGGCCTTCGGAGATATTCTGTTCAACAAGTAAAATTGTCACAGAATCCATTTCTTTCATTTTTTTAATTGCAAGAAGAACCTCTTTAACAACAGATGGGGCAAGTCCAGCAGAAGGTTCATCAAGCAAAATAAATTCAGGTTTTTTCAAAAATATCATTCCAAGTGAAAGTTGATGTCTTTCACCACCTGAAAGAAGCCCTGCTCTTCTATTTTTGAGTTTTTTAAGTTTTGGAAAAAGTTCATAAATTACTTCTATTCTACTGAGAAGTTCTTTTCGTTCCAGAGATAGTCCTGCAATTTCAAGGTTTTCCTTCACAGTTAGATTTCTGAAAACCTCACCCCCCTGAAAGAAATACCCGATTTTTCTTTTTGACCTTTCAGCAGGTGAAAGAAAAGTGATATCTTCTCCCTTAAAATATATCTTCCCTTCCTCTGGCCTTAGAAATCCAGCGATTGTTTTAAGAAGAGTTGACTTTCCAGCCCCATTTGGCCCAACAAGCAGATAGGTAAAATTTTCCTTTATTTCTAAATTTATCCCATGCAATACTTCCCTTTTTCCATATCCTGCTTTCAAACCCTCTATTTTCAACATTTTATAACCCCAGATAGGCCATTCTTATTTCACGATTTCCAAGTATTTCATCAGGTCTTCCAAAACCAACAGTTTTCCCTTCATCCAGGAAATACACCCACTCAGCAAGTTCAACCACAACATTCATTTTGTGTTCAATAAATATAACAGTCCTTCCTGTCTCAACTATTCTTTTTATAAGGTTCATTAAATTTTTAATCATTTCTGGATGAATCCCTGCAGTCGGTTCATCAAGAAGGAGGAGTTCATAATTCACTATAAGGAGTCTGGCAATAGCAAGTAATTTCTGCTGTCCATATGACAATTCCTCTGCAAAAAGATTCTTTTTTTCTACCAGACCAACAAATTTAAGCCATTCTTCTGCTTTTTCTCTTTCTTCCTTTTCGCTTTTGTATATTGTTTTCCTTTTCAGAGCAATATTTGCTGGATTTTCTCCTATATTTTTCGCTCCCAATATAACATTTTCAAGAACACTCATTTTTTTAAATACTCTTATATCCTGGAATAATCTACCTATCCCTCTTTTAGCAATCTCCCAGGGTGGAAGTCCTGTAATATTTTCATTTTTGAAATAAATTTCCCCTTCATCAGGTTTCAAAAACCCATTTATTAAATTAAATATTGTTGTCTTTCCAGCACCATTTGGACCAATCAGAGCTGTAATCTTTCCTTTTGTAAACCCCATCTCCACCCTATCAACTGCTTTTATCCCTCCAAAAGACTTACTTACCCCCTTTAAAACAAGTATTTTTTCTTCCATTTTATTCAAATCTGTATTCTCCTGCTATTCCCTGCGGTCTGTATTTCATAAGAATTATTAAAGCAAGTCCAAAAATTATCTGTCTCACATTAGGAGCAACAGTATCCGGAAGTCCTAAAAATCTCAAAATTTCAGGAAGAATTATCATGAATAGAGTTCCCACAAGTGGCCCTTTCAGATTTCCTGTCCCTCCTATGATTACTACTGAAATTATAAATATTGATTCATCAAGTGTAAAACTTGTCGGGTCTATATATGTAACATATCCAGCGTAAAGAGCACCTGAGATTGCTGCAATACCTGCTGAAATCACAAAAGCCCATATTTTAATTGCAGGAATATCCTTTCCCAATGCAGAAGCAACTATTTCATCTTCCCTTATTGCCTTCAGAACTCTTCCAAAAGGAGAATTATAAAGTCTTCTGAAAAAAAGAAATACAAGGAGGAAAAATATTCCTGAAAAGATGAAAAAGGAAAATGGGTTTTCTATCTTTAATTTGAAAATTGAAGGTCTTGGTATCCCTGGAATTCCATAAGGTCCGCGTGTTAAAGAGACCCAGTTGTAAAGAATTGAAAAAATTATAATTTGAAAACCGAGAGAAGCAAGAACAAAATAATCCCCTTTTAACCTAAGGGAAGGGTAGGCAATTAACAAACTCAAAATGGAAGTAATTATAATTCCAGCCAGAAGTGCAGGGAAAAAATTAATCCCTGCTTTCATCATTATCAAAGTGGTTGCATATGCACCTATTCCATAAAAAGCAGCGTGAGTAAGCGAAATAAGACCTCCATATC
>JAGHCG010000248.1 GCA_021160565.1 bacterium
GGTGAAATCAAGAGCATATGATATTGTGCTGAATGGAGTTGAAATAGGGGGTGGAAGCATAAGAATTAACAGAAGAGATTTGCAGGAAAGAATGTTCAGATTGATAGGACTTGAAGAGAAAATATATCTTGAAAGATTTGGATTCCTCCTTGAAGCACTTGAACTTGGAGCACCTCCTCATGGTGGAATAGCACTGGGACTTGATAGACTTATTATGCTTCTCCTTGGAGAGGAAAGTATAAGAGAAACAATCGCTTTTCCAAAAACACAGAAAGGAGTATGTCTCCTTACAGATGCACCTTCAGAAGTTGATGAACAACTTCTTAAAGAAAATAAAATAAAGGTTGACATCCCTGCAGATGAGTGATAATATTAAACTTGGTTTTAACAGGAGAAAAAAATGAAAAAGTTTTTTGTTTTTTCCGTTATTTTACTTTTCCTTTCAGGATGTGCAACAGTGAAAAAGAAAGAAAAAGAAATGACAAAAGAAGAGATTATTGATATGAAATTGAAACAGGCAATTGCAATTGCAGAAACATCCTTGGAGATAAGCAAAAGAGCTGAAGAATTGTCAAAGAAAGCAATAAATACAAGCAATCAGGCAAAAGCAACATCAGAAAAAGCATTTGAAGCAGCAAATAAGGCAATTGATGCGGCGAATGAAGCTAGAAAATTTGCAGAAGAAGAAACACAGAAAGCAATAGCGGCAGCAAATAAAGCAGCAAAAATGGCAATGGAATATGCGGATAAATCTGCTGAGAAAGCAATAAGAGCAGCAAATGAAGCAATTGATACAGCAAATAAAGCAAGTGAAAAAGCAATATCTGTAGCAAATCAAACAATAGCAGAAGTCAATAGAATGAGAGCAACAATAAAAATGAAACCAGAGGAAGAACCCATTATTGAAGAAGAGCCCCCCATTAAAAAGACTTATGTGATTAAGAAAGGAGATACACTGAGTAAAATTGCAAAGAAGTTTTATAATGATAGTTCAAAATGGCCAGAGATATACAAAGCAAACAGAAATGTGATAAAAAACCCGAATATCCTTAAACCAGGAACAGAAATAATCATACCATAAAATGTCAACCATTAGAGAAATAAATCTTTCCAACGAAGAAGCACAGGTAATATTCGGTTCAGGAGATACCCATCTTTCCTACATAGAACAACTGATGGGGGTTGAAATTTTTGGCAGGGGAAATCTCATAAAAATAAAAGGAGAAAAGGAAAAAGTAGAGAAAACGGAAAATCTTATTTTAAAATTGAGAGAACATTTGAAGGAAAAGGGTACAATTTATAAATCGGATATAGAGAAACTTTTGAGAGAAGAAGAAAGAGAGAAGAAAGAGAAAAAGAAAGAAGAAAAAGAAGAAGTTATATTTGTAAATTCAAAGAAAAAATATGTTTACCCTAAAACACCAAAACAAAAAGCATATGTTAAAGCAATCAGAAACAATGACCTTGTTGTAGGGATTGGACCTGCTGGAACCGGGAAAACATATCTGGCAGTTGCATGCGGAATTGAAATGATAAAAAAAGGGAAATTTCAGAGAATGGTTTTGACAAGACCGGCACTTGAAGCAGGGGAAAAACTTGGATTTTTACCAGGAGACCTTGAAGAAAAAATAAGACCATATCTCCAGCCAGTTTATGACGCTCTTTACGACATAATGAAATATGAAGAATTGAAAAGATGGACAGAAAGAAGAATAATAGAAATTGTACCTCTTGCCTATATGAGAGGAAGAACTTTAAGTGATGCTTTTATAATTCTTGATGAGGCACAAAATACAACTTTTGAACAGATGAAAATGTTTCTTACACGACTCGGATTGAATTCAAAAATAGTAATTACAGGGGATATAACCCAGATTGATTTACCCCTTACATCTCTTACTTCTGGTCTTGTAAAAATTCAGACAATTTTATCTGGAATAAGAGGTATAAAATTCATTTATTTTACTCAGAGAGATGTTGTACGTCATGCTCTTGTGAAAAAAATAATTGAGGCTTATGAAAAACATTATAAAGAAAAAGAAAATAAAATTTCTTCTTCAAAACAGACAAAGGAAAGTAAAAGTTAAAATTAAAGAGATTGAAAAAAATCTTGAAAAACTTTCTGGGACTCTCCCACCTCCTCCTTTTGAGATTTCTGTTATTTTTGTGTCAGATAGAAGGATAAAAGAACTGAATAAAAAATTTCTGGGCAAAAACTTTCCGACAGATATTCTTTCTTTCAAAAATTCAAAAAATTCTGGAGAACTGATAATTTCTGTTGAAACAGCAAAAAGGAACGCACCTCGTTATTCTCATTCTCTTGAAGAAGAAATAGTTTATCTCATCATTCATGGTTCTCTCCATCTCAAAGGATACAGGGATTACACTGAAAAAGAAAGAGAAGAAATGGAAAAAATTCAGGAAAAAATCTTCGCTCGTCTTTACCAATCAGGAAAGGACTGAAACTTTACATGGAGAAGGAACTTCTGGTATAATGTAAAAATGAGAAAATTTATTATTTTCTTTTTATTTTTAACAATTTTAAAAGGTCTATACTGCGAGAGAGAAATTCCAGAATATGTTCAGAAAAAAGTAAATATTGTCGCTTCCAAAATTAAACCTGTCCTTGTAAAGATTTATGCCATAATCCCTGATTTTTACCAGGGAAGAGAAGTAAAAAATGAAGTAAGTGGAAGTGGAGCAATCATTCATCCAGATGGATTTATCATAACAAATTATCATGTTGCGGGGAAAGCAAGATATATAAGATGTACTTTATCAAATGGTGAAAAAATTGATGCTTATTACTATGCAGGAGACCCTCTTACAGATATTGCAATAGTGAAACTCAAATCTAATAAAAAATTCCCTTATGCAAAATTTGGAAATTCATCTGAATTAAAAGTAGGAGACTGGGTAATTGCTGCTGGAAGCCCCTATTCTCTTTCTCAATCCATAACTCTTGGAATTGTGAGTAATACAAAACTTGTTCTACCCGAGTTTTTCTTTCCTTTTAATAAACTGGAAATAGATGGTGAAAATGTTGGAAGTATGATAACCTGGATTGGACATGATGCTCCAATTTACCCTGGAAATTCTGGTGGACCTCTTTTAAATCTGGATGGTGAAATAGTTGGAGTGAATGAAATTAAACTGGGATTGAGTGGAGCAATTCCGGGAAATATTGCCAGAAAGATAGCAGAAAAATTAATAAAATACAGAGAAGTTGAAAGAAGCTGGCTGGGAATTGAAATTCAGCCATTGCTTCAAACATCAGAAGTAGAAAGGGGAGTTTTGGTATCTGGAGTTATTGAAAATTCTCCTGCTGAAAAATCAGGGATATTGCCGGGAGACATAATTTTAAAAGTGGGAAATAAAAAAGTTAATGTGAGGACAATAGAGGATATCCCTTCCTTCAATCAGATAATTTCAGATTTACCAGTTAACAAACGAGTGAAAGTTGTTGTTTATAGAGGAGGAAAAAAGAAAGCATTTTTTCTCACTCCTGTAAAAAGAGAAAATTTTTACTGTGAAGTGAAAGAAATAAAAAGAATAGGAATTACTGGAAGAAACATCTCTTTTCTTGAAAGTATTGAACTTGGGAAGAAAGATAGAAAAGGAGTCGTTGTAACAAGTGTAAGTCCGGGAGGACCTGCTGGTGAAGCACAACCCCCGCTCCAGAAGAAAGACATAATCACAAAAATAAATGAAAATGAAATAAAAAATGTTGAAAATCTCCTTTCTTTTTTTGAAAAAATTAGAGGAGAAACTTCCCTTCTTGTATATTTTGAAAGAAAAAAGAAAAAAATGGTAACAGTTTTAAAAATTAAAGAAAGAAAAGAAAGTGAAATAATACCCCAGGTTAAAAAAGGATGGCTTCCTGTTTCTGTTGAAGCAATAACAGAAGAAACAGGGAAAAAACTTGGAATTGAAAAAACAGGAGTTATGATAACAAGAGTTTTCACCTCAGATAAAAATTTTCCTCTTAAATGTGGAGATATAATTACAGAAATTGAAGGAGAAAGTTTATCAGTAAGCACTCCAGATGATAGGGAAGTATTTTTTGAAATCCTTTCTGACTACCCTGTTGGAAAGGAAATAGAAATTGGTCTCATCAGGAACAAGAAAAAAATAAAAGTGAAGGTGAAACTTTTAAAAGAACCCCTGAAGAAAGATGAAGTTGAAAAATATCAGGAACCACAAATTGAGTTAACTGTGAGAGATTTATGTTTTGATGACCTTCAGACAATAGGAATGGAAAAGGAAGGAGTGATAGTGGATGAAGTGAAAGAAGGAGGATGGGCTTCTATTGCAAAAATGGCGGTTGGAGATTTGATACTCAGAGTGAACAATGAAAAAGTAAAAAATGTTAGAGATTTTAAAAAGATTATGGAAAAATTAAAAAAAGAAAAGAAAGATATTGTGTTTTACATAGAAAGAGGAATCCACCACTTATTTGTTGAGTTGAGAAGTATAATATGGGAGGAAAGGAAATGAAAAAAATATTAATTCTTTTTGGAATATCAGTTTTTACAACAAGAATCTTTTCAGCAGATACAGAACAGAAAAAGATAAAGAAGTTGATTGAAAGGTATA
>JAGHCG010000125.1 GCA_021160565.1 bacterium
ACAGCATAGGGCTCGGTGAGAACTCGTTGGATTTCTGAGGGGAGATCAAAATCATCCCCAACTCCAAAATCAATTATATTTCCCGCAATAGAGAATTCAACTGCTGTAAGAAGCGGATCAGAAGAGGATTCTATTTTCTCCTTCAGATTATTGTACACTTCAAGAACCATTTTATTACTTCTTTTTTTTATATCCTTAAAAGGGTCTGAATTTCTGGTAAATTTTTTAATTACATTATGAATGATTTTTCCCATTTCAGGTGGAGATGCAGTGAGAGAAAAATCTGAAAGATGTTTTCCAATTTCATCCAGAATTTTCTTCTGGAGTTCCTCTTTAATTCCAAGAATTCTGGATGTTTCAAGAGATTGTTTGAAAAAACATGGAATACATTCAAGGTAAGTTCTCATTTTTTAAATAAGTTTCAAAATATCTTTTATCTTCCCTGAAACTCCTGTTATTGTTTTAATTCCAAGTTTTTCAAAATAAACAATGGCTCTCTGCCCGATACCACCTGCTACAACTATTTCAACTCCAAGATTTTTTATAAATTCTGGAAGTTGTCCTGGTTGCCCATGAGAATCAAAGAAAGGATTTTTCACAATTTCAAGATTTTTAACTTCTCCATTTTCCATCTCTACGATTGTAAAATATGGACATCTTCCAAAATGAGAACTTACCTGTGCTTCAAGACCATTTTCTGTATCAGAAGAAATCGCTATTTTCATTTTTCTCCTCCCGTAGTTATTTTAATATAACATCCTTAATAATCAAAATAAGCGATATTCCTATAAGTACAAAACCAAATATTAATTTTACAGATTTTGAATTTAATTTTGCTGCCATAAATCTTGAACCGCTCTGACTCCCTACGAGAACTGCTGCAACACACAAACTCCATATTTTCCACATAGGTTTTGCAGATGTAAAAATATGGGATAGGAAACTGGATGTTCCAGAAAAACTCACTATTACAGAAGAGGTTGCTGCAGCAATTTTTGGTTGAAGTCCAAATATATAAAGAATGGGAACCACAAAACTCCCTCCACCTCTTCCAATAAATCCAGCAAAAAAACCAAGAATACTCCCGGCAAAAATTCCAAATAAAAATTTCTGTTTTGAAGTCAAATTTTTCCGCTTGGGTTTCCATCCAGAAAGCATAAGCAAACCAGCAGAAGCAGTAAAAAGGGCAAAAGTTAAAATTACAGGTTTTACAGAAATTTTTGAATTGATGATTGTCCCAACTGGAGGGAAAATAACCATTGAAATACCAAAAGGAATAGCAACTTTTAACTCTGGAAGTTTCTTTCTAATATATGTAAAAGCAGCAGATGAGGAATTTACTACATTCAGAAGCATCCCAAGAGGAATTGCCTGAGTTTTAAAATCCATCCCTAACCAGTAGAGAATTGGAATATATAGTTGACTTCCTCCCATCCCGAGCATTGAGAAAGTAAAAGAGATGAAGAAAAACAAAACAGGTGCAAAATAGAGTTTAGCCATTTTTATCCTCCAATTTATATCTTACTGCATGGGATACATACTTTTTTCCCTTCTTTAATTCTCACCCCGTGTGCAAATACGATTTCACCACATTTTTCGCACTCATACCATTCAAAAGTTCCTTTTTCTCCTTTAAATTCGTATTCAAAAACATCTGATATCTTAAATATTTTCTCTTCGGGAAGAGTCATTATTTTTTCAATTAAAGGCTCTACTATCTCCGCACTTATATCCTGAGGTTCTATTCCAGATTTTCTCATTTTCACAAATTCAGAATTGAGAGAATCTTTCTGAAATTCAGGATTTATAGCAACCCTGACGGCTTTTTTACCTTTTACATCAATCAGAGTGAGCGCATTTTTGGAGTAATTCAGTTTTTCAATATTTGACTTTCCATAAGTACATCCAGTAGAAAACTGCACTCCATCTACAAAACACATTGTTGCATGAGCATTTCCTGTTTCTACAAAACAAAATAATTCTTTGTTCTTTGCTCTTTCAACACCCAATTTTTTTAAAGCAACAAGTCCTGCTCTCAAACCAAGCGGCATTGCAGGACATTTATGTCCATGAAACTGAATTGCCATCTCTAAAAGGTCTTTCATTTTTCCCTCCTGGTTAAAAAGAAACTTTTGAAGAAGGAAAAAGAGGAAATGGTTAATTTACGTAAGGCAGGCTAAGTACCTCTCCATTTGCAATGACAGTATTTTTTCTTTTTCATAGTTTTATTCTACTTGAAAGTTTAATTTAACGTCAACATCTGCTGAATTTGATATGAGACAGTATTTTTCCGCAAGTTTCAAAAATGTCTCCACTTTTTTTATATCCTCTCCTTTTTCTTTCTCCACTCTGATATTTACATATATCTCTTTAAATTTTATTTCTCCCTCAATTTTTCCGACAATTCCTTCTCCTTCACTTTCATATGAAACTAACTTCAGGTTATTTTTAAAAACAAAATATAAAAAAGTTGTCATTAAACAGGAAAGAATTGAAGCAACAAAAAGTTCTTCTGGAGACCAGTATCCTTCAGGACCACCAAAATCAGGCGGAGTGGCAACCTTCATATCAGGTCTTCCTTTTAATTTTAAAATTCCTTTTCTATCTCCTTCCCACTTTAAACTTACTGTGTATTTGTGCTGTTCCATTCTTTCTCCTATTTAAAATTTTTTGCTGCATCTTGAGATGCAAGTACCACAGGATATTGAGTAGGAGCAGAAGTAAGGTACGGATGAGTTGCCATTTGAAGTGTTTCAAGTTCACAGAAAGAAACTCTTTTCTGAATCGCCACTCCAATAATATTTATTATTTCTCCAGCAGAAATTCCACCGGCAACCTGTCCACCAAGAATTATTCCGGAATGGCGGGAAAAAATGAGTTTCACCTTAATCTTACTTGCTCCTGGAAGTTTTGCGGGATGTTTATCCACTCCTTCAAAATTACCTGTTATGATTTCAAATTTTTCTTCTTTTGCTGCTCTTTCAGTTAAACCAGCCGAACCAAGAGCAAGTCCATCAACAAAAGTGGAATAAATCCCTACTGTCCCTTTATTTTCTCTTATAACTTTTAAACTGAAAAGATTTGAACCAGCAACTCTTGCTTCAGCAGTAGCAGTAGAGGCAAGCATAACAGGAACTTCTCTCCTTGTGAAAAAATCTCTCTTCAATGCACAATCTCCCACTGCAAATATATCAGGGTCAGAAGTCCTCATATATTCATCAGTCCATATTGCTTTTCTCTTGGTAACTTCAAGGCCACAATTTTCAGCAAGATAAGAATTTGGCTTTGCTCCTATTCCAAGTACCACAGCATCAACTTCAATAAACTCTCCATCTGAAAGTTTTACTTTCTCCACTTTCTCTTTCCCACAAAACTCCACTACCTTTTTCCCAGTAAGAATTTTCACACCATTCTTTTTCAACCTCTCCTTTGCTATCTCCGAAAACTCTTCATCAAAGGAATTGGAAAGTATCTCAGGTAAAATTTCAACTATGTAAACTTCTTCCACATTGGGAAGTTTTGAAATTTCATCAGCAAACTCAACACCTATAAATCCACCTCCCACAATTAAAACTTTTCTGGCTTTTTTAAGATGCTCAACCATTTTCTTTAAATACTTCATCTCCTTTTTAATCATAAATATATTTTCTTTATCTATTCCTGGAATTTCTGGTTTAACGGGAACTGAACCACATGCAAGAATGAGTTTTTTATAGATAAAGGTGTTCCCATCAGAAGTAAGTATTTTCTTTTCATCTCTTTTAATTTCAATAACTTCATCTACAAGCACTTTAACAGAAATTTTTTCAAGAGGAGCCGAAGATAAAGCATTTTCTTCTGGTTCTTTTAAACTGCTTATCATGTAAGGAATACCACAGGGAATTACTCCCTCTTTTTCTTTTTTAATCAAAAGAATTTCTGCTTCAGGGAAATATCTTTTTGCCGTAAATGCACTGACAATCCCTGCAGGTCCTCCTCCCACTATGACCACATCATACTCTTTCATATTTTCCCTCCTTATATTTTTTCCACTTCAATATATCTTGCGACAATATTCTCTGAAGGACCAAGAATATATTTTTTACTTTCAAAGTTTATTTCATTCCTTAAAA
>JAGHCG010000246.1 GCA_021160565.1 bacterium
GATTATGGTATCTGCTTACTTTGAAATATACTTTTTCAGAAATTATTGAGAAAAACCCGTGTCCTTTTTAGATTTTTCATCCGGAGAAAAATAAAGTTTTTTTGCCCGAATATGTTGTTTATATGTTTTTGAAAAATAATTTCTCCCATTTCCCATAGAAAGGAAGTAAAGATAATCTGTGTTTTCTGGATTTAATGCTGCTTTTATGGATATTTTCCCTGGATTGCAAATTGGAGTTGGGGGAAGTCCTCTGTAAAGGTAAGTGTTATAAGGAGATTTAATTTTCAAGTCCTTTTCTGTCAATCTTGCTTTATGGCATCCGAGAGCATATTCAACAGTAGCACAACTCTGAATTGGTAAGTTTTTCCTTAATCTGTTTAAAATTATTCCTGCTATTATTTTTCTCTCCTTAGGATAAATCGCCTCTTTTTCCACTATTGAAGCAATTGTAATTATTCTTTTAACCTTATCAAAATTCTCTTCATTAACTTCCTCACCTGTCAATTCCTTATAAACCTCTTTAAATCTCACCCACATTGTGGCAGTAATTCCTTCAATTGAAACATTATGAGGGAAAAAGTAAGTATCTGGAAAAAGAAATCCTTCCATTTTTTTCTTTTTTGCATATTCAATAAATTTATTTTCATCTGAAATAAGACCTTTTTTTCTAAGAATTTCTGCCACATCTTTAATTGTTGAACCTTCTGGAATTGTAACTTTAACAAGAATTACATCTCCTCTTACAATTTTTGATATCACTTTTTTCAATGGAGTTCTTCCTGAAAATTCATAAACTCCTGCTTTTAACTTATTCTGAACTCTGTATCTATTGGTGAGAAAAAGAAACCAAGCAATACTTTTTATTATTCCCTTTTCTTTTAAAATTTTTGCCACTTGGTAAGCAGTAGCATTTTCGGGTATTTCAACAAGACGGGCAGGTTTCACAAGAGGAGGAAGAGTAATCAGTTTTATTATCAAATATCCTAAAATTAAAATTCCTGCTCCGATATAAACAAATTTTCTCTTCATTTAAGTCTCAACAATTCCCTTCTCAAAATATCAAACCCAGTATAAACAGCTCTTTCTCTTATTCTGTGTCTGTTTCCTGAAAATAGAAATTTTTCAGCAAAATATCTGTTTTTCGGCAATCCTACTCCTATCCATACAAGACCCACTGGCTTTTCTTTACTTCCTCCTGTTGGACCTGCAATTCCTGTAAAACTTAAAGAAACATCCGCTTTACCATATTTCTTTGCTCCTTTTGCCATTTCAATTGCCACTTCTTTACTTACTGCTCCATATTTTCTCAAAGTTGTCTTTTTAACTTTCAAAATTTTTTTCTTCAAAACATTACTGTAAGTGATAAAACCTCCCTGAAAATACTCTGAACTTCCCGGTATATCAGTTATGAGTTTAGATGCCAATCCACCTGTACATGACTCAGCAATAGCAAGTTTGAGTTTTTTTTCCTTCAAAATACTTCCAAGAATCTGGGGTAGAGGAGGGGGGTTCTCTCCCAGATAATAATCTCCAAATCTTTTTACAAATTCATCCTTAATTTTTTCAATATCTTTCAAAAATTCTTTTTTTGATGTTATTAAAATTTCTATCAAGGTAGGATGGGCAAGTATTGTCCATTCAAGATAATTATACTTTTCAATTAAATCCCTTATTTTTTCCTCAACAGAAGATTCACTCAAACCTGCTATTGTAAATATAAAAGTTTTCCATTCTTCCTTTTTGTATTTTTTTTCAATTTCGTGCAGGCATTCTTCCATCATTGGTTCAAGTTCAGCAGGTGGACCTGGCAGTGCTATTATCATTTTCCCTTCTTTTTCAATAATCATTCCAGGAGCAGTTCCAACATTATTTTCAATAATTTTTGCTCCCTCAATAATATATGCCTGTTTTTTATGCATTTCCAGAGGTTTAACTCCTCTTTTCAAAAACCTTTCTTCAATTTTTTTCCAGATTTCTTCTGAAAAGTTCAGTTTTCTGTTTAAAACTTCAGAAACTGCTTCTCTTGTAATATCATCAAAAGTAGGACCAAGCCCACCGGTTAAAATGATAACATCAGAATTTTCAAGAGATTTTTTCAAGGTTTCTTTCAATTCTTCCTTATTATCACCAACTATTGTACATTTTGAAACCTTAAAACTTTTTTCTCTCAAAATTCGGGAAATAAGTGTTATATCTGTATTCACCCTATTAAAAAGGAGTTCACTTCCTATATTTATAACCTCAATTCTGGGCAAAAAATTATCCTTCTTTTTCATTTTTATGGAATTTTTACCGGGATTTAGAAACTTTCCTCTACAAGTACTTTCTTAGTATTAAGATTAAATACTTTGACTTTTCTCTCTTCTGTATCTATCTGTGCAACTGTAAATTCATCACACTTAGGAAGAGATGGGCTTCCCGGATTTAAAATCACAATATTTGATTTTCTTTCAAGTTTCCACTTATGGGTATGTCCTGAAATAAGAATATTTATTTTCCATTTTTCTCCAATTTGTTCCCATTCTTCATCTGAAAAAATATGTCCGTGAGAAGCAAGGATTCTCAATTCTGAAAATTGAACAAACAAATATGGATATGAAAAAGGTAATTTCAAAAATAACTGGTCAACTTCTGAATCACAATTACCTTTCACTATTAAAAGAGGAATTGAGAGATTATTGAAAACATTACAGAGTTCCTTTGGATTATATCCATCAGGGACTGGATTTCCAGGACCATGATTGAATAAATCCCCACAGTGAATTATAACATCTGAATTTTTGAGAATTTCCCAACCTTTTTCCCATCCCTTTAAACTTCCATGAGTATCACTTATCACTCCTACTTTCATTTTTCACCTCTCCTGGTTGGTCAAATACGAAAACTTTGATTTCCTTTTTTAAATTGTTTTCTTTATCTTCAAAATTCAAATTAAAATAACCTTTTTTCTCAAAAAGAACAGAAAATTCAGAACTTTTCTCTTTCCTTTTTATAACAACACTTTCTGGTTTTTTTATTTCGATTTCCCCTTTAAAATCCTCAATTACATTTCCAAATTTATCCTTCACTATTATTTTACATTTATACTCTTTCCCCTTTCCAGCAGCAATCGGCAGTCCTTCTATTTCAAGAAAAACAGGAGGACCGGGTTTTACAAGAAAAACATTTGATTTCCCGGTATGTCCGAAATTATCTTTAACAGTAATTATATTTTCCCCTGCTTTTGTTATCACAATCGTTTCCATCCACATACCTGCTGAAAAATCTCTCTGGACATATCTCACTGTTCCTGATTTATCTTTGAGTGTAAATCCTTTAACTCTATTTCCCCATTTATCTCTTGCTTTAACAAAAATATCAAATGGTTTCCCTGCTATCTGCGTATCAATTCTATCTATTGAAAAAGAAGCAAGAGGGCCTGAATTCACATATATTTCTCTTTCACCTTTTATATTTTCATTATAAATCTTAACTTTCTTTGTTCCAGATGAGAAAAAAGTTATCTTTAATTCTTTTTTCCCTTCATCTTCCTCTGTAAAAACTATTTTCTCATCTGAAATTTCTGCTCTTGGAGGAATATCAATTTCAAGTTCACCTTCAAATTCTTTACATACATTTCCAAATCTGTCTTTTATTAAAACTTCTATTTTTAAGGGATTTCCAGCATACGCCTCATGAGAAGAAACTAACTCAACAATTTCGGGTTTTCCTGCTTTTACATTGAAAACTCTACTTTTTCCAGTAATCTTTCCATCAGAGACAAAAACTATGTTTTTCTCAATACTTTTAGTGAATGCAATTTCTCCCTCCCATATTCCATCTTTCAATTTTACTCTTTCCGGTGATATAGTTTCTGTAATATCTCCCAGGAAACATTCAACATCACTTACTTTTGTTCTGTTTCCCCATTTATCTGTGGAGACCAACTTTACCTTATGAGGTTTTCCAGCAATAAAAAATGAAGGAAAATTTTCAAAAGAAAATAGTTCTGGTTTTCCTGGTTTTACAGTAAATTCAAAAACTCCTTCAATTCCACTCTGAACTTCTCTTATTTTCATCCATCTTTTTCCTGCTTTGTAAAATGTTCCTTTAAATTTCAGTTCTTCTGTAAGTTGTGATACACTCAGAGAAGAAGGAATTCTTGCCTTTTTATCATCTGTTTTAATTGAAAAATTTCCACTCATCATCGGGGTTTTTCCTCCTTCACTGCTTACAAGATAAATTTTGAATGAAGTTTCTTTTCCTGCAATAATTTCAGGTTCAGTTATAAGAGCAATTTTTGAAGGATAAACGCTTTTAACTTCAATTTTTTTCTCAGGAATTTCAACTTTTTCCACTTTCTGAGAAGGTTTTACTTCTGGAAATTTCACTCTCGGTCCAACAGCAGCATGTCCATCAGCATATAAAATTCCAAATCCAGAAGTGTGAGGGGGTGGAATTCTTTTACTGACTGCTGTCATCTCAGTCATCAACCAGGTAGAAGAAGGTAAATTATCCGGATTTCTGTTATTAACTTCATCATTCCATATATAATTTGTTCCATATTTGTTCAATTGAGAGGGAAGAGAAGGGCAGAACCATACATTCCCTTTTAATCCATACTGTCTGAGTATATTATGGATTCCATTTTTATCTGAGGGAGAAGAAGGGAAAAATTTAGCATCCGGTAAAACTCCGTTATCCATAACGAACATACTTAAACCCTGATATATCTGCTTTAAATTATTTAAACATTGAGCTGCTTTGCCTCTTTTAACTGCCTGATAGACACCAAAAGAAAGAGAAGTAACTATTCCCACAACAAAAGTAAGTTCAACAAGAGAAAACCCTTTTCTTTTCATACTTTTATTTTATCCTTTCTTTTTCTAAAAATCAACTTTTCCCAAGGCTAAACCTCCGCATCGGGAAACATTGTATATCAAGGAATTTCACAATTCTAACCGCGTGAGTTTAACCGCGTAGGTTAGAAAAGGGGGGGGGAAATAAAAAAGGGCAGGGTGGTTAACCCTGCCCGAAAATTCTATCAAGGCTAAACCTTTCCTCCAGAGAAGAGAAATATTCAAGTGATAAGGTTTAGCCTTTTTTGAAATTTATGGCCAAGCCGTTCGACCTATTAGTACCCCTCCGCTTAGGCCATTGCTGACCTTACACGCGGGGCCTATCAACCCGGTAGTCTACCGGGGGTCTTATCCACCAGGAAAACCTGGTGGAGGGAGACCTAATCTTGGGGTGGGCTTCCCACTTAGATGCTTTCAGCGGTTATCCCTTCCGGACATGGCTACCCAGCGATTACCCCTGGCGGGATAGCTGGTACACCAGAGGTCCGTCCAGCCCGGTCCTCTCGTACTAGGGCCAGCTCCCCTTCAAGTCTCCTACGCCCACGGCAGATAGAGACCGAACTGTCTCACGACGTTCTGAACCCAGCTCACGTACCGCTTTAA